>JBKJSW010000392.1:0-22406 GCA_046595765.1 Ahniellaceae bacterium | reverse complement strand
AGCAGCAGGAACGAGATGACGATGCGGCTGCGGAGCCTACGCCGGTACCGCATCCGGATCGGACAGGCAGTAACCGATGCCGTGGCGGGTGTGGATGAGCGGCTTGTCGAACGGCTTGTCTATGGCCTGCCGCAGTCCATGGATGTGCACGCGCAGGCTGTCCGAGTCCGGCAGCTCTTCGCCCCACACGCGCATCTCCAGCTCGCGGCGAGTGACCACCGAGGGGGAGGATTCCATGAGGCACTGCAGAAGCTTGAGCCCGGTGGGGTTGAGCTGCAGCTGGCGGCCCTCGCGACTCACAGTCAGCGTGTCGAGGTTGTATTCCAGCTCGCCGACATTGAGCAGACGCGTCTTCGGTCCCTTGCCGCGGCGACCCAGCACCTGCACGCGCGCGAGCAGTTCCTGCAGCGCGAAAGGCTTGACCAGGTAGTCGTCGGCGCCGCTCTCGAAGCCAGTGAGTTTCTGCTCCAGCGAATCGCGCGCGGTCAGCATCAGCACCGGTGTCTGCTTGCGCGCATCCTCGCGCAGCTTGCGCACGACATCGAGTCCATCCATGCCGGGCAGGTTGAGGTCCAGCACGATCACGTCGAAATCCCCGACCACCGCGAGGTGCAATCCGGTGATGCCATCGCCCGCGAAGTCAACCACGAACCCCTGGTCGGTCAGGAAGTCGCCGATGTTGGCGGCGATGTCGGAATTGTCTTCGACGACGAGCACACGCATGGGCGTTTCGGTAATGCCAGGTGACATGGGACCTCGAAAGGATACCGGAGTGGAAGGCGCGACCGGCAGGCCGTGGAGTCGGCGAGCGCGCAATAGAAAAGGCCCAGGGAGCGTCGCTTGGGGGACCGACGCCCGACCCTGAGCCCAAAAATTGCGAATCCATCACCGGCAGTCCACGCTGTGGAGCCACCGGCAATCCGCTCGCAACAAGCCGGAGAGTGCACAGTGATTGTGCAATGTGACCGGTTAATAGCGCGTTACGACCGCATGAGCGTTTGGTTAATGCGCAGGGGCCACCACGTGCCGATCTCCGGGACTTGCGGCAGGAGTCGTCAGCGGGGAGGCAGCGCGCCGCCGCGACTGCGTTCGCGACGCACCCGCGCCACCAGGTACTCGATGATCGCGCCTGCCACGTCCACGCCGGTGGCGCCTTCGATACCTTCGAGTCCGGGTGAGGAGTTGACCTCCAGCACCAGCGGACCGCGGTTGGAACGCAGCAGGTCGACACCGGCCACCGACAGGCCCATGGTGGCGGCGGCGCGCACCGCGGTCTCGATCTCGACGTCATTGAGCTTGGTTGCCGTGGCGCTGCCGCCGCGATGCAGGTTTGAACGAAACTCACCGGCCGCGCCCTGCCGACGCATGGCGGCGACAACCTTGCGCCCGACGACGAAACAGCGGATGTCCGCGCCCTTCGACTCCCCGATGAACTCCTGCATGAGGAAGTTCGCGTACAGACCGCGAAACGCCTCGATCAGGCTGCGGGATGCCGAGATTTTTTCGGCCAGCACCACACCGGCACCCTGCGTCCCTTCCACGAGCTTGACGATGTGCGGAGCCTTGCCGAGCAGGTTGAGCAGGTCGTCGGTATCGTCCGGATTGTCGCCGAACACGGTCTTGGGCAGGCCGATCTTCTGCTGCGCGAGCAGTTGCAGGCAACGCAGCTTGTCGCGCGCGCGCAGGATCGCGTCGGACTTGTTGAGCGTGGTCACGCCCATCATCTCGAACTGACGCAGCACCGCGGTGGCGTAGAAAGTCACCGACGCGCCGATACGCGGAATCACCGCGTCGTAGCCCGTCAGCGCACGGCCCTTGTAGTGGATCGCCAACGCATCGGAATCGATACTCATGTAGCAGCGCAGCGGATCGAGTACGCGCACGGTGTGGCCACGCGCGCGCGCGGCGGCCAGCAGGCTCTGGGTCGAGTACAGCTTGCTGTTGCGCGAGAGGATTGCCAGCTTCATCGATGGGTTTCCGGATTGTCGGGCGGGCGAGGCAACGGGCAGGCGCAGGGGCAAGTGGCAACGTCTCGATCAGCGACGCTTGGGACGGCGCACTCTTGCGGGTTCGCCGAACACGAAAGCGCGCGACGGGTCGATCAGCAGGCGACCCGCCATGGCGGTACGGCCGAGGAGCATCGGGAACAGCATGTTGCGGCGACTGGTGAGGTTGATTTCCACCGGCCAGCTGCGCTCGGCGAGTTCGATGGGCGTGCGGATGAAGACGCGCTCCGCCGTGTGGCCGCCGGAGTCGGTCACCGGGCGTCGGTCGACGATCTGCGCGGTGCTGAAGTGCGGTTCCGGCACACCCGGCACGCCGAGCTGCACTGCGAAGCGGATCCACGGGGCGCCGCCCTCGACGAATTCCTCGGCAAGCTCGACGTGCAGCGCCGAGGAACGCGCGCCCGAATCGACCTTGGCGCGGATCGCGACGATGCCGAGCGCCGGCAACGCCACCATCTCGCGCCACCCCACGACGATCGACACCGTGTCAGACAACTGGGTGGTCATGTGCCGTCCGCCGGATGAGGAATGGAGCGGGTGAAGGGAATCGAACCCTCGTCAGCAGCTTGGGAAGCTGCAGCTCTACCATTGAGCTACACCCGCGGCAGCGAAGCGCAAGCGACCGGCGCCTGCTGCTTCGAGCAACGCTCGCAGCGTAGCCGTGCCCGCTCGCGCACGGCAAGTGCTCGCGTCTTCCCCACGACGGAAAATGTCAGTTGAGCGCGGGAAAGCGCAGCTGGAAACAGGCCCCGCCCAGCGCGGTGGACGTCGTGACCTGCAACTCCCCGCGATAGTCGCGGATCAGGTTGTCGACGATCGCGAGGCCCAGGCCGTGGCCTTCCACGCGCTCGTCGCCGCGCACGCCGCGCTGCAGGATGCGCTCGATCTCGGCATCGTCGATACCGGCGCCATCATCCTCGACCTGGACCTCGATGCCGTCCCGGCGCCGGCCCGGAACGACACGGGTCGACAGCAATACCCGGTGCCTTGCCCACTTGAACGCATTGTCGAGGACATTGCCGAGGATCTCCATGAGATCGCCGCGATCTCCGAAGAAGCAGGCTTCCGGCGCCAGTTCGAACTCGCAGAGGATGCCGCGCGCGAGGTGCACTTTCTCGAGGCTGCCGACCAGCTCCTCCGCCACTCCGGACACCGATACAGGCGCCGAGAACGTGGTGTGGCCGGCGGTGCCCGCGCGCGACAGCTGGTAGGCGACGATGTCGTCCATGCGCCGCACCTGGTCGGAGACAATCTGTTCGAGCGCGCCGCTGTCGCTCGGGTTCTCGAGTGCGTTGCGGATAACCGCGAGCGGAGTCTTCAGACTGTGCGCGAGATCGCCCATGCGATGGCGGTTGCGCACACGTTGCTCGCGTTCACCGTCGATGAAATCGTTGATGCTGTGCGTGAGCGTGCGCAGCTCCGTCGGATAATCGTCCGCGAGTTGTTCCATGGTGCCGCGCTCGATGCGCGCGACGTCGCGTTCGACGCGGCGCAGCGGCGTCAGGCTCCAGCGCAAGGCGGTGAGCAGCACCGCGACCACCAGCACCGCCGCAATCGTCAGCCAGATCCACAGGGTGCGCCGGAACACCTGCAATTGCCCGCGCAGGTGGATGTCGTCCTCGGCGACGTGGAACGTCAGCGGCAGGGGCTTGCCGTTGGGCACTTCCCAGACGATGCCCATGCTCTCGACGTACATCGGTCCGGACTCGGTATCTACCGGCCCGATAAAGCGTTCCTCGTTGCGCTGGAGCTTCGCGTCGAACGGCAGGCTCAGTCCGATCGCCGACGGCGATCGCCAACGGTTGTCACCGCCCTCGACGGCTGCGTAGACGCCGGAGTGGGGGATGTCGAGGCGCGGGTCGGGCGCGACCTCCGGCAGGATCAACTGTCCCGCGACACTGACGTCGGATCCCGACAGGTAGGCATGGATGTGCGACCGCAACCGGTCCTGCATCGCACGCACTGCAGAGTCGTAGAACGCGCGTTCCAGCGCGTAACCGGTCAGGCTCAGGAACACCACGAGCGCAAGGATGGCCGACAGGGCCACACGCGCGGTGAGCGAGAGCGATTCAATACGCATGCGGCCCTCGCCGCATGCCTAGGCGGTACGCGGAATGGCGAACCGGTAACCACGACCTCGAACCGTCTCGATCGGCTTGATTTCGCCGTCCGGATCCAGTTTGCGCCGGAGGCGCCCGATGAATACCTCGAGCACGTTGGAGTCGCGATCGAAATCCTGCTGGTAGATGTGCTCGGTGAGATCCGCCTTGGACACGAGCTCGCCCGCATGCAGCATCAGATACTCGAGCACCTTGTATTCGTAGCTGGTGAGATCGACCCCCTTGGTATTGACGGTGACCGTCTGCGCCGTGGTGTCGAGCACCATCGGACCGCATTCGAGGACCGGCTTCGACCAGCCGGTCGCGCGGCGCACCAGCGCGTTTAGGCGCGCCAGCAGTTCCTCCACGTGGAAGGGTTTGACCAGGTAATCGTCGGCCCCGGTCTTGAGGCCCTCTACCTTGTCCTGCCAGCTGGTGCGCGCGGTGAGGATCAACACCGGATAGCGCGCCCCTTCCTCGCGCAAGGTCGTGATCAGCTCCATGCCCGACATCTTCGGTAGTCCGAGGTCGATGATCGCGACGTCGAACGGAACTTCACGGCCGAGATAGAGGCCTTCCTCGCCATCCGCGGCGGCATCCACCGCGTAGCCTTCGCGGCGCAGTCGCGCGGCCAGGGTTTCGCGCAGTGGCGCTTCGTCTTCAACCAGCAGGATACGCATGCGAGTCCCCCTTCTTCGATTCTCGGTTGGTCATCAGGATTTGTTGACGTCGTCTTTCGCAGCGACCTGCACCACCCGGACGGTGCCGTCGGGTGTCAGGACCTTGATGCGGTACACGCGGCTCTGGCCGGCGATTACAGTCTCGGCGGCGAGGATGCGGCCGCCCGTGTCGCGTTCGACGAGCGCCACCGCTTCGCGCAAAGTGGCCGCACCCTGGACGTCGGACTGCCCATGGGTAGCGGCGGCACTGGCGACGAGCACCACGCCCGCCAGGAGGGCCAAATATCTCCGAAACGGACTCATCGGTGCGGCTTCAAGGCGTTGGACATGGTGCAGCCTAGGCACCGTGCTTTGAATCCGTCCTGAACTTTCCTGAATAAGCCCGCCGCCAAAGGCTTGCGTTGGGGGGCGATTCGCGCTGCGTTGAGCCGGCGAACCTAAAAAACCTCGGCCACGCAGCAGCGCAGGCTGCCCCCGGCCGACTCGATCTCGTCGAGCGGGACGGCTGCGATCGTGAAGCCCGCCCGCTCGATGGCGGCTCGGGAAGCGGGGCGCAGGCCCTCGGCGGCGCGCTCGCTCAGCCAGGCAGTGTTCGCGTCGAGCGCGATCGCGTTGCCGCAGAACGCCTCTTTCTCGGCCGGGTCGAGCCAGACCACATGGGGTGTGTACAGCGCCGCGATGGCGTCCGCCGCGGCCGGGTCGGCCAGCGCTTCGCGGCAGAGGAACAACAACCTGGAGGCCAGCACCGCGAGCACCACGTTGGTGTGGTATTCCCCAGGTGCGAGGTCGAACACGAACGAGCGGCGCAAGGCGAACGCGTCGTGCATGGCCAGCGCGCCCGCGCGGTTGCAACGATCGCTGAGTCCGCAATAACCGATGCCTCGGCCGCGATCGATTGCCAGCGCCCCGGTCAGTTCCGCGACACAACCGGGATCGCGATCGAGCCTGCGCACCTCGTAGCCGAGACGCGTGCGGAAGAACCGCGGGATGTCGCGCCGTCGTGTCTCGAGTTGTCGCTCCGCGTGCCGCATCGACCCGACAATCAATCGTCCGTTGATGGTGCCAAAAGCATTATTGGGGAACACCGCATCCGGGCTCGCCTTGTCGCCCCGGAAGCGCACGACCGGCACGCATTGATCGATCGCGCGCACGAGGCCCTCGTGCTGCCGGTGCGCACGCGACTCTTCGACTGCGTGGTCGGCGCGCATGTAGCGATTGTCGCCGCGCGTTTCGGCGGACACGCGGAATCCATCGGGAGACACCACCAGGGCGGCTTTCGCCGATGGCGGCGAGGTGAGTTCGAGCGGCGCCTCGCGTTGTGCCTGCGCGAATGACGCGGCGCTCTCGAACAAGGCGGAGCGCGTCACGCGGCGCGTGCCCACGACGGGGCGGCACCGACCTGCGCCGCGGCCTGTTCGATCAACGGCCAGCCGGCGCCCGGGCGGTGCGCACCTTCGCTCAGTACGCGTCGCCATGGACGCGCTCCCGGCAGGCCCTGGAACAGTCCGAGCAGGTGGCGCGTGACCTGTGCAAGTTGCCCGCCCTCCGCGAGGTGCGCCTCGACGTGCGGTCGCATGGCCCGCAGCGCGTCGTGACGGGTGATCGCGATACCGCCGAAGACGCGCGCATCGAGCACCGCCAGCACATAGGGATCGTGGTACGCGGCGCGCCCGAGCATCACCCCGTCGAACTGCGCAAGGTGCGCGACGGCGTCCTCCGGAGACTCGATCCCGCCATTGAGCACGATGCAGAGTTGCGGGCGCTCGTCCTTGAGGCGGGCGACGCGCACATAATCAAGCGGCGGCACTTCGCGATTCTGCTTCGGCGACAGGCCCTTGAGCCACGCCTTGCGGGCGTGCACCACGAATGTCGAGCAGCCGGCCGCCGCGACCACGTCGACGAACTCGCGCAGGCCGGCTTCGTCGTCCATGTCGTCCACGCCGATGCGGCACTTGACGGTGATGGGCACCGACACCGCCGCGCGCATCGCCGAGACGCACTCGGCCACCAGCGCCGGCTCTCGCATCAGGCACGCCCCGAACCGACCGGCCTGCACTCGATCGGAGGGACAGCCGCAGTTGAGATTGATCTCGGCGAAGCCCGCGTCGACGCCATGCCGGGCCGCGGTCGCCAGCAGGCCGGGCTCGCTGCCGCCCAATTGCAGCACGACCGGATGCTCGGGCGCGTCGTTACGCAGCAGTCGCGCGCGATCGCCATGCACTACCGCAGCAGCCGTCAGCATCTCGGTGTAAAGCAGCGCGTGCGGCGCAAGGATCCGATGGAAGTGGCGACAGTGTCGATCCGTCCAGTCCATCATCGGCGCGACGGACAGGCGCAAAGCGGGCGGCGGAAGGTCGGGTGCGTTCATCAGCCGCGCATTGTAAGCGAGGCGCAGCGCCTGCTTCCCGGGGAGATTCTTCAGAACGCCCTGGCCGCGCGCCTCGCGGGGACGCCGCAGCGGCGAACTCCTACAATGCACGCATGCATATCGTCCTCAATGGCGAAATCCTGGAACTGCCGGCTGCACTGACACTCGCCGAGCTGGTCGACCAGCAGGGACTCCGCGAATCGCGCGTCGCCATCGAGGTCAACGGCGCCATCGCGCCACGCAGCCAGCACCACTGCTGGTCGGTGCAGACCGGCGACCGCATCGAAATCGTGCGAGCACTGGGAGGGGGGTGAGCCGACGCGCTTGCGCGCCACTGGCGCGCGCGTCGGCGAACGCCATGGACAGGAAGTCCATGGCAGGAGCGACTTGGCGAGCGCACGATGCGCGAGCCTAGTCGCCGGGTAAAGTCTTGCGAGCTGTGAATTGCGCTTGCGCGCCACCGGCGCGCGCGTCGGCGAACGCCATGGGTGAGTCGGGACTTGTCGCGCCACTGGCGCCACCCGACGAACGCACGGCCATGGATGGCCGGGCCGGATTACTGCCGCGTGGATGTTTGCGTGCCGCGTCGCACGCCTCGCTTTTGCCACGGGCAACTTGAGGCGACCCGTTCGCGGGCAGGGCCCCGCTCCTCCACAAGCGCGCGATCACGGCAGCTCGTGCTTTCGATTCGAGATCGCCCCCGAACCCCGCGAACCGGCAACGCCCGTTCACTGCCCGGCCAACCACGGAGTTCCGCCATGTCTGCTTCACATCGCTTCCATGCCCGCACCGCCCTCGCCATCGCGCTGAGCTGCGCGCTCGCCAGCTGCTCGGTACCGCCCGCCGCCTCCGGCCATGGGGGTGACGAGCAACCACGGGAAACGCGGGAGCGCGACAACGTCGCGGCAGCGCGTGTTGCCGTCACCGGCAACGTCCGTCAGGACCAGGCCGCGGCGCCGCTAAGGGACGAACGGGGGCGCGAGGCCGAGGCGAAGGTGATAGTCGCCGAATCAATCTCGGCGCCCATGCCCATGGCAGAGCCGGTGTCGGTGTCGGCGCCGCCGGCGCCACCCGTGTCCATCGGCTTTGTCGCCGGCGCGCCGGCACTGGCCAAATTCGCGCGGTCCGTCGATACCGAAAACTACGCCGCCATCAAGAGCAACGCGGTCGTGCGCGTCGCGGAGCAACCGGTGTCGACGTTCTCCATCGACGTGGATACCGGCAGCTACTCCAACGTGCGGCGCATGCTCGTGTCCGGTTCGTTGCCGCCGCACGATGCGGTACGCGTCGAGGAAATGATCAATTATTTCGACTACGGCTACCCCGCACCCGCTTCGCAGCGGACGCCGTTCCGCGTCAGCACCGAGCTCGCCGCGGCGCCGTGGAACGCCCGACACCATCTCCTCCAGATCGGCATCCAAGGCTACGACGTCGACCGCGACGAAATACCGCCGGCCAACATCGTGTTCCTGATCGACACGTCGGGGTCCATGGACGAGCCGGACAAGCTGCCGCTGGTCAAGGAGTCGCTGCGCCAGTGGATTCCGCAACTGCGCGCGCAAGATCGCATCTCGATCGTGGTCTATGCGGGCGCCGCGGGCGAAGTGCTGCCACCGACGCCCGGTGATCGGCACACCGAGATCCTTGCCGCGCTCGATCGACTCGAAGCCGGCGGCTCGACCAATGGCGGCGACGGCATCCGCCTGGCGTATGCGCTGGCGAAGCGCACGTTCATCGACCATGGCGTGAACCGTGTGGTCCTGGCCACCGATGGCGATTTCAACGTCGGCACCGTCGACCAGGCCGCGCTCGAGACGCTGATCGAAAGCGAGCGGGCCTCTGGCATCGCGCTGTCCACGCTCGGCTTCGGTACCGGCAACTACAACGACGAACTGGCCGAACGCCTGGCTGACCTCGGCAACGGCAACCATGCCTACATCGACACCGCGCGCGAAGCGCGCAAGGTGCTGGTCGAGGAAATGGGCTCGACGCTGCTGACCATCGCCGGCGACGTCAAGATCCAGGTAGAGTTCAATCCGGCGACGGTGGCCGAGTATCGCCTGATCGGATACGAGAATCGCGCGTTGGCGCGCGAGGACTTTGACAACGATCGCGTCGACGCCGGCGACATCGGCGCGGGCCACGACGTCACTGCGCTTTACGAGATCGCGCTGGTCGGCAGCGGCGGCGAAGCCATAGCGCCGCTGCGCTACGGCAAAAGAGCCCCAGCGCGCACCAACCTCGACGAGGAACTGGCATGGCTGAAACTTCGCTACAAGCGGCCAGGCGACGACACGAGCGTGTTGGTCGAGACCCCGATCTCGCGCGCACAATTCGTCGCGACTCCCACCGAGCGACTGCGCTTCGCCGCCGCGGTCGCCGCGTTCGGCGATCTGCTTCGGGGTGGCGAACATACGGGCAACTTCGGCTGGAGCCGTGTTGCGCAGCTTGCGCGCAATGCACGCGGTCGCGACGCCGGCGGTTATCGAGACGAGTTCATGAGGCTGGTGGAGCAAGCCCGCGCACTGCAACCGTCAATGCCGGTCGCGATAAGTGAAAACGATGAATAGGGCGAGGCTCGCGGTCATCGACGCGCTGAACACCGCTTGACTCGTGGCTTGCTGAAGGCCGCGGAGCGGGTGCGCAGCCTCGGGCGGGTTCAGGTGGCGTCGCCAAGAATGCGCGCACCCCCGTTACGCGAGGCATTTGAAAATGGCCACCGCTAAACCACGCGAGTTGATTGCACCGAACGGCGACAAGCGCTTGATTCGCCGCGATGAGAAGGGCCGCATCAAGGAGTCCGACGATTTGGGCAAGTCCCTTTCCCAGGACGTCAGGAAGTCCGCGAAGACCAAGGTCAAGGCAGGCCAGGGCGACCGTGGCGACCAGGCGAAGCGGAGCTAGTACTGCTTGGCCCTGCCAGTACTTCGCCGCCACTTCATGAGTGGAGTGGCGGCGGAGGATTCGTCGCGCATGGCGTCGAGTCCAAGGTGCTCCCCGGGTGCATCCGCGGCGCGACGTTTGACTCGCGATCAGGCTGCCGGACCGGCTGCGCTGAGCAAGCTTGAGTTCTGGCCCGAAGCAGGGATCAGCTCTGGCAGGGGTGCTTCAATCGTGCAGACCACCCCGGTCGGCAGAAACTCGAGCTCGGCCGAGCCGTCGAGCTCGACGCCCAGGCTCCGCTCGATCAGGCGCGAGCCGAAACCCTTCTGTTTGGGCGGCGGCACCGGCGGTCCACCCATTTCTGTCCAGCGCAAGCGCAGCCGTGGCGCGCTCGGGTCCTCCACGACTCCCCAGTGCACGCCGACGCGTCCGTAGTTGCGTGACAGCGCGCCGTATTTCGCCGCGTTGGTAGCGAGTTCCTGCAATGCCATTGCGATCGCAAGCGCGGCTTTGGGTGCAAGCAGCACGTCCGGCCCGACGATGTCGAAGCGCGCGCCCGGCCCAGAGGTGTATGGCTTGAGCGACAGCTCGACGATATCGCGCAGGTGCGCGCCCGACCAGTTCTCCTTCGTCAACACGTCGTGGGCACTCGCCAGCGCGAGCAGCCGAGCCTCGAACGTAGCCAGCACCTTCGGATCCACGTCCGCGGCGCGCCACGTTTGAAATGCGATGGCCTGGACGGTCGCGAGCGTGTTCTTGACGCGGTGATTGAGCTCGTTGATGAGCAGGATCCGGTGTTCTTCCGCGCGGCGGCGTTCGGTCATGTCGCGCGAGACGGACAGGATCTGCTGGGGCTTTCCGTCCATGCCGAGTACGGGCGACACCTGCACGTCCCACCATTTGTTGGCGCCCTTCGAGGTCGGACAGCAACCGTAGATGCGTGCGACGCGACCCGCACGCGCTTCATCCAGGGCGCGATTGACTTCCGGGCGCATGGCATCGGGCCACATCGATGGCCAACGCTGACCGCGCATCAATCCGAAGTTGTCGATTTCCATCAGCGACTGCCCCGGCGGATTCATCTCGAGCAGACGGCCATCGAGGTCCATGAGCTTGACGCAGTCGGCGCTGCTGTCGAATAGGCTGCGCGCCAATGCCTCGCTCTTGCGCAAGGCGACTTCCGCTGCGCGTTCCGCAGTGCGGTCGCGCATGATATTCGAGAAACCCAGTACCGCACCCACTTCGTCCTTGAGCGGCATCAGCAGGCCGCTGGCGAAAAAGCGCGAGCCGTCCTTGCGCTGATGCCAACGCTCGTTGTTGGCGCAACCCTCGGCCAGCGCGCGGCGCATCTCGATGGCCAGGTGGCCGTCGCCGCGCTCGTCGGGCCAGAACAGGATGCTCGCGTCACGCCCGAGGATCTCTTCCTCGGTGTAACCCAGCAGGCGTTCGGCGCCGCTGTTCCAGCTCGTGATGGAACTTGCCATATCCATGGTGAGAATGGCGTACTCGGTCGCGCTTTCGACAATCAGCCGATAGCGTTCGGCGCTGGCCAGATGCGCAATCGAGACCGCATCTCCGCGTGCGCGCCCGACCGCCGGAAGCTGCAACGCCAGCACCTCCGCTCCCGCAATTTCGTCTGCACTGCTGTTCACTGTCACGGGCCCCAAGCTAAAGCTCGTGCCGGCACCTGTATAGATGCGCCACGCTTGATGGGGGTCTCGCGTACAGGTTGTTCGTTGCCGCCTTCAAGATCTGGGCCGCCGCCGGCGCACCCTGCGCCGAATAACCCGCGGCTGCGTTGTAGAGCCGGACTGTGTCCAGCTGCCGTTTTACGTCGCATCAGTCAAGGGCAGCGGAGCAACCTTCGCTCTACAACGGCTCGGATCGGATGCTGGTGACCTACAGTTCGACGATGGACTTGAAGCCGCCGTAGAACATGCGCTTGCCGTCGAACGGCATGGACTTTGGATCCATCATCGCCTTCAGGCGCGGATCGGACATCACCAGCTTGTTGATGCGATCGCGATCCCTGCGCGACTTGTAGACGATCCATGAAAACACCACGACTTCGCCTTCCTTGAGCTTGACGCTCTGGGGAAACGATGTGCTTTTGCCCGGCTTCACGTCGTCGGCGACGCATTCGACGTACTGAAGCGCGCCATGTTCCATCCACACTTTGCCGGCCTTGCGGGCCATCTTCTTGTACGCAGCCATGTTCGCGAGCGGGACCGGCAACACGAAACCATCAACGTAGTTCATGGGAATAACCTCCGCAGCGTGGGTGGACGGGGACACACGAGTCTGTCGCATTAAGCTTGAATGTCACCGACCCTGCAACACGTTTGCAGAACCGGCGCACTCACCCCCCTAAGCCGGAGATCACACGACAGGCCAGGGTGGCTCGTCAACCAGGAGCGACAAGTCCCGAACGAATCCGCGATAGCCCTCCAGGCGCTCGGCGGCGGGCAGGCGCAGGATCCACGACGGATGCACGGTGGCAAATGCTGCAACGCCGTTGTCCAGGTTTCGCCACTGCCCGCGCTCCGACATCAACCGGAAACCTTTACCGAAAATCGCCTGCGCCGCCATGCCCCCGAGACAGACGATGCGAGCAGGACGGACACGATCCAGCTCCGCATCGAGCCATGGTCGGCAAGCCAGCTGCTCCATCGCATTGGCGCGCATGTGCAGCCGTATTTTTCCCCGCGGCTCGAACTTGAAATGCTTGACGGTGTTGGTGACATAGAGACCGGATCGATCGACGCCCAATTCCTGCAACGCACGATCGAGCAACCGACCCGCGGGTCCGACAAAAGGCTTGCCGGACAGGTCTTCCTTGTCGCCCGGTTGCTCGCCGATGATCATCGTGTGGGCACTATCAGGACCCTCGCCGAACACCGTCTGTGTGGCTGGCTGCCAAAGCGGACACCGTCGGCAACCCTGCGCCAAGGTGCGAATTTCCGTGAGCGGAGTCGGCTCGCTGGCGCCTCGCGGGTGCGCCACGGGCGCATGTTTTGCTGCGGGAGCCGCGATCCTTTTGCGGGCGGTAGTGGGCTCGCTGTCGATCATGACCTGCGTCCGCGCCGGTGCCGCCACGACCAGTTTCGCGATGAGCTCCGCCTCGGGCAGGTTCTTCCAGTACTTCTGCGGCATCTCCGCCTGCATCGCGCGCACATTCAGGCGGGCCGGATTGAAGATGTTCGCGTAATAGGTTCGCCAGACGTCCTCGATCGCGTCCGCGGACGGTGCATCCTGGCGCGCGAGCCCAGGTCCATAGGCCAGATTCACCAAATCCCAGTGTGCGGATCGATACGGTGTGAGCAGTGAGAAACGCATCCCGGTGAAACGGCGCAGGAAGAAGGGCGCCACGTAGTCGACGATGTAATGCTCCGGTTCAAACCAGGCCACGTACGTCGTCACCTCGTCCACGACCAGTTCGCGAAAACGCACGAAGGCCTTCATCTTGTGCGCATCGCGTCGGACCGACTGGCCCATCGCGTTGGCGCGTTGCACATCCGCGTCGGTCAGCAGGAAGAGCAGTCGCGGTTCGTCTCGCGCCAGGCGCCAGAGCAGCCGGTACAACAACGCAAAGCGCTGCGGATCGCGGTGCGCGATCACGCGTTCCACGAGCGCCAGGAACCCGGAGGGAACCCGGCCCACTGCGGATGGGATTCGGGACGCGTAGGCGACATCGGAAGCATCGTCAACCAGCAGCAGGTTGTCCTCACCCGGACCGCACCAGCTCACCTCTTCGGGAGGGATGCCTGCGTGCAGCAAGGCGCGCGCCCTCAACCGCCATTCGCACGCGTCTGCGTGGGCGGCCAGCCGGACCGAAGCGGCACTGCCCGAATGCCGCTTCACGCCGCGAACAGGTCCTGTTGCCGTGGCTGGACGACCAGGCTTGCACGCAGGAGGATCGGGTCGGGATCGAGTGCGCGCGGGGCGTAATCGCTGGTGATCACGAACGGCAACGCGCGCTTGACCGGAACGCGCAGGCGCACCAGGTCGTCGAGGCGGATGCGCTTGAGCTTGCGCAGTCCCAGTAGCCGCTTGACGTTGCGAACACCCAGCCCCGGCACGCGCAGCAGCATTTCCTTCGGCGCGAGGTTGACGTCGACCGGGAAGGACGCGCCATTGCGCAATGCCCACGCGGTCTTGGGATCCAGTTCGAGATCGAGCATGCCCGACGCGTCGTTGGCGTTCGCGGGCGCGATCTCGGCTACCGAGAACCCGTAGAAACGCAGCAGCCAGTCCGCCTGGTACAACCGGTGCTCGCGGCGGAGCGGCGGCGCCTTCAAAGGCAGTAGTTTCGATGCATCGGGGATTGGACTGAACGCGGAATAATAGACGCGCTTCAGCCGGTAGTTGTTGTAGAGATTCGCACTCGTATCGAGGATGCTGCGATCACTGGCGGCGTCGGCGCCGACGATCATCTGGGTGCTCTGCCCCGCGCTCGCGAACCGCGGCGCTTTCCGGTCTTCCCTGCTTTCATCGATGCGCAATCGCAGGCCCCCCATCGCCCGGCGAATATCGCCAACGCTCTTCTCGGGAGCGAGGGCCTGCAGGCCTTCCTCCGTGGGCAACTCGATGTTGATACTGAGCCGGTCGGCGTACAGACCGGCCTCTGCCACCAGATCCGACGTCGCATCGGGAATCGTCTTGAGGTGGATGTAGCCCCGGAAGTGATGATCGATGCGTAGCGACTTCGCCACGCGCACCATTTGCTCCATGGTGTAGTCGGGCGACTGGATGATGCCGGAACTGAGGAACAAACCCTCGATGTAATTGCGCTTGTAGAACGAGAGCGTGAGGTCGACGACTTCTTCTGCTGTGAATCGGGCGCGCTGCACGTTGCTCGACCGGCGGTTCACGCAGTACGCGCAGTCGAAGACGCAGAAGTTGGTCAGCAGGATCTTGAGCAGGGAAATGCAGCGGCCGTCCGGCGCATAGGAATGGCAGATACCCATGCCCTCCGTGGAGCCGATTCCGCCGCTCTTGAGCGAATTGCGTTTCGCGGCGCCGCTCGACGCGCACGAGGCGTCGTATTTCGCGGCGTCCGCGAGAATGGCGAGTTTGGCGATCGATTCCATGCGCGCTCGTTGCAGACGGCCGAGGTGCGGCGGCACCCTTTCAGGCCATGCAGGCCGGACCGCGGACCCTGCAACGAGCCTGTCTCGTGATGTGAGACCGAAGCGCTGGCGTGGCCGCTGAGTGCATGGGAGCGGCCCCGCAAATCCTCGGTGGAATCACCAGTGCTGGCCGCGCCCGGTGGTGCGGGGCGATAATGCGCCGATGACCACGCTCGCACGCGCTGCCTCGCCCGCCGATCCGCTCATCATCGCCGGGAAGTCCTATACCTCGCGCCTGTTGACCGGCACCGGCAAATTCGCGGACATGGAACAGACCCGGCTCGCGACCGAAGCGTCAGGTGCCGAGATCGTCACGGTCGCGGTGCGGCGCACCAACATCGGGCAGAACGCCGGCGAACCCAACCTCCTCGACGTGCTGCCCCCGAATCGCTACACGATCCTGCCGAACACCGCTGGCTGCTACACCGCCGAAGACGCGGTGCGCACCTGTCGTCTGGCGCGCGAACTGCTCGATGGGCACGCGCTGGTGAAGCTCGAGGTGCTGGGCGATGCGAAGACGTTGTTCCCGGATGTCGTGCAGACCCTGCGTGCGGCGGAGATCCTCGTCGCCGAGGGCTTCGAGGTGATGGTCTACACCTCAGACGATCCAATCGTCGCGCGACAGCTCGAGGCGATCGGTTGCGTTGCGGTGATGCCACTAGCGGCACCCATTGGCTCCGGCCTCGGCATCCAGAATCGCTGGAATCTGCTTGAGATCATCGAGAACGCCAAAGTGCCGGTGCTGGTCGATGCCGGCGTCGGCACGGCTTCGGACGCGACCATCGGCATGGAGCTGGGCTGCGACGGCATCCTGATGAACACCGCCATCGCCGAGGCCAGGGATCCCATCCGCATGGCGCGGGCGATGAAGCACGCCGTCATCGCCGGTCGTGAGTCGTACCTTGCCGGCCGCATGCCGCGCCGGATGTACGCCGACCCGAGTTCGCCGCTGGCGGGGTTGATCTGAGTCTTCTGGCTGTCGCGCAATGTCCCGGGACGATCGGTCCCGGGAGTCTCGCTGTATTGCGCCCTGCAGGACCGCTGGCTAGCCTCGTCGCCTCGTTGGGGGAATTGCGATGCGTATTGGTCTGTTCGCGAGCGTGGCGGTTGCCGGCTTTGTTATCGGAGTCGCCGAACCCTCCCGGTCAGCCGATGACGCCGCGCCAGACGTGCTGACCCTGTCGACCATCTGCGGCAACGAAGCAGATGGTTCTGGTGGCTCGACGCCCGTCACCGCTGCGCCGCCGAAGATGCTGCCCGGTTTCGGCAACGGCGGGTTCACGATCACCACCAGCAAGCCCGAGGCCCAGCGCTGGTTCACCTACGGGATCCAGCTGGCGCAGGCCTTTGCACACGAGCCGGCCAAGGCCGCGTTCAGGGAGGCCGCCCGCCTCGATCCGGACTGCGCGATGTGCGTCTGGGGCCAGGCCATGGCCGATGGGCCGACGATCAACTACGGCATCAGCTCTGCGGAGCGCACCGAGGCCGGCATGCGCGCGGTGAAGGCGCAGCAGCTGGGCGCCGGGGGCACGGACAAGGAGCGCCGGCTGCTGGCGGCGATGGTCAGGCGCTACGTGAGATCAGGCGGGGATGCGGCCTACGCCGCCGACATGGTCGCTATCGCCCGAGCCTGGCCTGACGATGACGCTCTCCAGGTGTTGGCGGCGGAAGCGCTCATGGACACCGGCAAGAAGCCCCGGGTGCGTGAAGCGAACACGATCCTCGAAACAGTGCTGACGCGGAACCCGACGCATGTTGGAGCGATCCACTTCTACATCCACTCCAGTGAGTGGACCGATGTCGGCTACAAGGCCGAGCCGTTCGCCGACCGGCTGGGGATGCTGGCGCCGGGCGCCAGCCATCTGATCCACATGCCGTCGCACACCTACTACCGCGTCGGCCGCTATCGCGACGCGGGCCGCGTCAACGTCGCGGCCATCGGCGTCGACAAGGCCTGGATGACCACCGTCGGCTGGACCAAGCCGATGTGGAAGATCGGCTACTTCGGCCACAACGTCCGGTTCGCTCTTGGCGGGGCGATGATGGCCGGCGACGCCGAGGCGGCCCTGACCATCGCCGACATGTATGCGGGCGTGCCGGCGGAGGATCTCGCCAAATCACCCTGGGCGCAGTCCAGCGCCGCCTCCGCCTGGTTCGCACAGGGGCGTTACGCAGACCCGGACAAGGTGCTGGCCATGACCGCGCCGAGCGACACTGTCCCGCTGGTTCGCGCTATGTGGCGTTATGCCCGTGGAGAGGCGCTGGCGCGCAAGGGCGACGCGAAGGGCGTGCTGGCGGAGGCTGCAGGCGTGCGGCTGAGCTCAAGGGAGATGGCGGCGTTCAAGGGCGACGGCGGCGCGGTCGCCGCCATGCTGCTGATCGCCCATGAGACCCTGGTCGGTCGGGCGGCGATGCTTGACGGGCGTTATCGGGACGCGGCGGCAGCCTATCGCAAGGCGGCGACGCGGCAGAAGAAGGCCTTCGGCGATGGCGGCGATCCGCCGATGTGGTGGTACCCGACCCGGCGGGGCGTGGCGGCCGCGCTGCTGGCCGACGGCAAACCGGCCGAGGCTCTGGTCGAAGCCAATGCCGTGCTGGCCGGCTGGCCGAAGGACCCGATGACGCTGGTGGTTGTGTCCCGCGCCGAGGCCGCGCTGGGTCATCAGCCGGCCGCCGCCGAGGCCCTCGCGAAAGCCAGGGCCGGCTGGAGCGGCGCACCGCTCGACGGCGTCAGCCTGAACGGTATCTAGGGCAGGGCGCGATTTGACGGACTCAAATCGCCCTGCTCCAGCTTTTCGCCTGACGCGCGTTTTGACCCGATAACCGGTTCCCACTTATCGGAACGCGCCCTAGCGTCAGCCCGCCGGGCGGACGGCGGCCGAGGTTTCGGTGGTCTGTTGCGCCCCGCCGGGCTTGCGACGCAGTTCGGCGGCGATGGCCGCTTTCAGCGCCTCGGGGTCCGCGCCGGGAATCAGGGTGTCGCCGATGATGAACGCCGGCGTGCCCTCGATGCCCAGGCCGTTGGCGATGGCGTGCACGTCCTGGAGGTAGCGCTTGCGCCCGGCGGAGGCCTGCTCGCGGCGGGCGTCGGCCGGATCGATGCCGTGGGCGGTCATGATCCGGGCTGCGACCGCGTCGTTGAGCGGTTTGGCGGCCATAAAGTCCTTGTGCAGTGCGACATACTGGACCGGTGAAGTGGTCAGTGCGGCGGCGGCGGCGGCAAACTCACTGGTCTCGCCGAAAATCACCATGTCCTTGAACACGAACCGGACCTGCGGATGGGTGCGGGCGAGCTCCATGATCTCCGGGGCGATCACTTTGCAGTAGCCGCAGTTGTAGTCGAACAGCTCGACCACCGTGATCTTGCCTTTCGGGTTGATCACCTGGTCGCGCGGGTCACGCTCGAGCTGCTGGCGGTATTGGCCGAGCGACTCCCGGGCCTGCTTCGTCTTCAGCGCAGTGCTCACTTCAATCAGGATCTCGGGGTTGGCCAGCAAATAGGCGCGCACCTTCTGCCCGAAGGCCGGATCGACCTTGGCGTCAGCCTGGGGCTGGCCGCACCCGACCAGAAACGCGGCGAGGACGGCGAGGGTGGCGGTCAGCGTCGAACGCATGGATGAACTCCGGCGGGCCGATGGCCCGGGTGGGGACGAGGGTGCGGCCGTCTAGCGGCGGCGCGAAGCGGAGCCTTCGTCGGACAGCACCCGCAGGTCCTGGTCCGTCGGATTCGAGGCCATGACGATATCGGTGGCGCGCAGCCATTCGACGGTTTTCCGATCAAACATCTCGCGCGCGCGAATGGCGAAGTTGCGGGATTCGCCGAGGGCCCCGATGGCGAAATACTGCTCGGCGGTCGCCAGTCGGGCCAGGCCCTCGTCGCCCCGCGCCTCGTAGGCCATCGCCAGCAGACGCCAGGCCTCGGCGTTGTCGGTCTCGAGCATGGTGACGCGCTTCAGCTCGGCGATGCCCTCATCGCGCTTCTTGCGATCATTGAGGTTGATCAGCGTCTGGCCGAGGTTGATGTGCAGCAGGGCGGCCTCGGGCTTCAACTCGACGGACCGGCGCTGCGGCGCCTCAGCTTCCGCGACCCGGCCGAACTCGAACAGGATCTGGCCCTTGAGCTCCCAGAGATAGGGGTTGTTCGGCTGGTCAACGAGCATCGCGTCGATCAGCCTGATGGCCCGGTCCGGGTCCTTCATCTGGTAGTAGGCGATGGCCCGGGCGTAGCGCGCCGGGTAGCCCGTGTCGGTTTCCTTGTATTTGGTCAGCGAAAGCTGGGGGTTCATGAAGCCGTCGATCTTGGCCTTCATGACCTGGAATTCGAGGATTTCTTCGGGCGTGTCGACGACCCCGAAGTGGGGCTGGGCCTCGACCCGGCTGCGCAGCAGTTCGATACGCTGCGACGACAGCGGGTGGCTGCGGAAGTAGGGGAACCGGCGATCGGCCGAGAACACTTCCTGGTAGCGGAACTTGTCGAAGAAATCGACGAGCCCTCGGCCGGACTGGCCGGTTTTCTCGAGGAAACCGACCGCGGCCTGGTCGGCGCGGCCTTCCTGCTCACGGCTGTAGCCCAGCGCACCGAGCGCGCCGAAATACTGCGAGTTGGCCATCAGCATTGCGCCGGCGTCCGGAGCGCCGGCGAACATCGCCAGCACGCCCAGGCCCATGGTCAGCAGCATCGGCTTCATGCCCGCGCGGGTCAGTTCGCCCGAACGGATCGGGTGTCCGCCCGCAAGGTGGCCTGTCTCGTGCGCGATGACGCCCTTAAGCTGGTTGGGCGTTTCCGCCTCCAGGATCAGCCCTGTGTGCAGGCCAAGCTGCTGGCCCTGGGTGGCGAAGGCGTTCAGCGTCGGGTCGCCGACCAGCAGGATGCGGACATCCTCGGGGTGCAGGCCCGCAGCCAGGAAAATCGGGTCGGCCTCGCGGTGGAGGATTTCCTCGATTTCCGTGTCACGCAGCAGGGTCGGACCACGCTGGGCCGACTGCGCCAAAGCGGGCGCAGCCGGGGTGATCATTGTCGCCACAAGGGCGGCGATGAGACCCAGGGTCTGGATCGGCTTCCGGCTCGATGAGGTCATGCCTCAATACTCTCCGTCGCGCCCCCGCGCCCCAAGGACTGTAGTGACTCGTCAGCCCCGGCGCCACCAGCCTCGCTTGGGCTTCTCGGGCGGCGCGCCGATTTCGTTCGGGTCAGGCTGGGCCGCCACAGGGGCGGGCGCAGGCTCGACGGCGACTGGCGCGGGTTCCGGCGTAGGCTCGCCGACCGCCTCAACGGCCGCCTCAACGACAGCGTCCGGCTCCGGCGCAGGCTTGGCCTTGGCGCGCGAGCGGGCCTTGGGCTTGGCCGGCGGCGCGGCTTCAGGCTCCGGCACGGCTACGACCGGCGCCTCGACGACCGGTTCCGGCACGGCTTCGACCACGGTTTCGGTCACGGCCTCGGCGACGGCGTCAGCCGGCGCAGCGGCGGCCTTGCCGCCACGCGGCTTGCGGGCGCGGCGCTTGCCGGTCGCTTCCGGTTCAGCCGGCAGTTCCACCCACATATCGTCGCCCGAAACGGCTGCGGCAGGGGCGTCGGCAGGCAGGGTCTCGACCCGGCCGGCTTCGGCGCGGGCCGCAGGTTCGCGGCGGGGCGGACGGGCGTCGCCGGACGGCGCGGGTGCGCCGCCTTCGACCAGGGTCGCCGGATCGTGCCAGACGAAGGCGTCGTCGCCGAACGGTACGCGCGGACGGGTCCAGGAGAAGCCGTCCTGCGGCCGGGCGTCGTCGCGCATGCGGCGACCGCCACGACGGCCGCGGCGGCGGCGGCGCTGGGCCTCGCTGTCGCCGCCTTCGGCGTCATCCAGATCACCGGTCGGGGCAGGGGCCGTGGGAGGGGCGGCTGCGCCCACGTCCGGCGCATCACCGTCCTCGCGACGACCGCCGCGGCGGCGACGGCGGCGGCTGCGGCCGCGGCGGCTGGCGTCATCGCCGGAGTCGCCTTCTTCGCGCGCTTCACGGACCGGGCGGGGGCCTTCGTCTTCATCGTCGTCATCGTCGATAACGACGCCGCCCTCGTTCTCCTCGGCCTCTTCTTCCTCTTCGTCTTCCTCGTCTTCGTCTTCGTCTTCGTCCTCGAAGTCGGCTCCGTCGTCGAGCAGGTCGTCCTCGGGATCGTAGGCGACGCGGCCGGCGGCCGGGAGCGGGTCCATGTCGTGCAGCGAGTGTTCGCCGCTGGCCGTGCGTTCGATCTCATGATCGGCCTGGCCCATGGCGCCGTCGATCTGGACGGTGACGAACAGGTGATGGGTCTGGTGGACGCGGGTCAGGTAGGCCCGCTTTTCGTTGAGGATGTAGAGGCCGACGGCCGGTGACACCTTCAGGGTCACCTCGCCGCCGCCGTGCAGGGCTTCCATTTCCACGGCGCGCAGGGCGGACAGGGCGCTGGACTCGGCTGAACGGACGCGGCCGGTGCCGGCGCAGTGCTCACAGACGTGGGTCGTGCCCTCCAGCACGCCGCTGCGGCGACGCTGGCGGCTGATTTCCATCAAGCCGAACGAGCTGATCTTGCCCATCTGGATGCGGGCGCGGTCGTCCCTGAGGCTGTCTTTCAGCTTCTTCTCGACGGCGCGGTTGTTCTTCGACTCATCCATGTCGATGAAGTCGATGACCACCAGGCCCGCGAGGTCGCGCAGGCGCAGCTGCCGGGCGGCTTCTTCAGCCGCTTCCATGTTGGTCTTCAGGGCGGTCGCCTCGACGTTCCGCTCCTTGGTCGACTTGCCGGAGTTGACGTCGATGGCGACCAGCGCCTCGGTCTGGTTGATCACCAGATAGCCGCCGGACTTCAGCGGCACGACGGGCGTGTAGATCTGCGACAGGTGGCCCTCGACCTTGTGCGCGACGAACAGCGGGGTCGGCTCGCGGTACAGCTGGACCTTCTTGGCCTGCGACGGCATCAGCATGCGCATGAAGTCGCGCGCATCCTTGTAGCCGCGCTCGCCCTCGACCCAGACCCCGTCGATGTCCTTGTCGAACAGGTCCCGGATGGCGCGTTTGACGAGGTCTTCTTCCTCGTAGATCAGCGCCGGCGCGATCGAATGCAGCGTCGTCTCGCGGATGTTTTCCCAGGCGCGCAGCAGATAATCGTAGTCGCGCTTGATCTCGGTCTTGGTGCGCTTGGCGCCGGCCGTGCGGACGATCAGGCCCATGCCTTTGGGCACATCAAGGCTCTGGACGATGGTCTTGAGCTTCTTGCGGTCGGTGAC
>JBKJSW010000344.1:0-3298 GCA_046595765.1 Ahniellaceae bacterium | reverse complement strand
GGTTCGACCCTGCTGTCACGCGTGTTGCAATGTTGGCCCGAACTGCAGGTGCTACGCGAACCGCTGCCGCTGCGCACCCTTGCCGCGGCACTCGAGGAAGCCCAGCGTTCCTCGCCCGATACCGCGCAGTTGCTCGATTGGCTGCTGCAGAAGTGGGCCACCCCACAGCCTCCGCACCAGCGCGTGCTGATCAAGGCCACGAGCAGTTGCAACGGCCTGGTCGCACCGATCCTGGCGATGTTGCCGGAGTCGCGTGCGGTGCTGCTGGACATGCCGCTCGAGCCCTACCTCGCGACCGTGTTCAAATCGCCCGTCGCGATCCGCGATGCGATGGCGGCGGCGCCTTCGCGCATGGGTACGCTTGCTGCGGTTGTCGGCGATTCGTGGATGACCGGTACTGCGCTCGACACTGCGGAAGTGTGTGCGATGGGGTGGTTGGCCGAACAGGTGCGATTCGAACACCTCGCTCGCGGTCCTTCGCGCGCGCGCGTGTTGCGCGTCGACTTCCACGAGTTGCTGGCGAATCCCCGCCCGACACTTGCGGCCGTCGCGGACCATTTCCGGTTGCCTGCGTCTTCGCTGGATGCTGCGCTCGAGTCACCCGACTGGACGCGTTACTCCAAACAGCGCGATCACGCCTACGGCGTCGATGACCGCCAGCACGACCTTGCACTCGCCCGGCAGCGATTCGGGGAGCAGATCGACGCGGGGCGTCGGTCGGTTGTCAAGGCGCTCGAGCGGATTTCCGGCGTGGACACGGCGCGCTTACGGCTGGATTAGCCCCCTGTGTGAAGGCAAATCGCGGGCAAAAAAAACGGCCCCGTTTCCGGAGCCGTTTGAAAGTGCAATGAGTGGTGCTGATTGGGCACCCGATCCTCCGGGTGCCCGTGTAGCAGTTGCTTAGAAGCGTTGCGTGTACTGGGCGTACCAGAAGCGGCCCGGCACTTCGTACTGCGGATCGAACGAGTTCGCGAACGTGTTCGTCGCAGTCGGCGGATTCTTGTCGGTGAAGTTATTGATACCGACTGCAACCCTGGCGTTCCACGGGGCATTCCAGGAGAACTGGATGTCGTGGTACGTGGTGCCACCGATCTGGTTGGACAGGACGAAATCATCCGCACTCGGTACAAAGCTCAAGCCGTCCGGATCGTTGCAAAGGGCATCGAATGCATCCGATATGCCCTGCACACCGCAGTTTTCCTCGTCCTGACGCGAGTAATAACGCAGTCCGTAAGACGCGCCCCAGTCACCCAGTTCCCAACGCAGGTTGAAGTTGGAACGCAGGCGCCAGAAGTTGTTGCGGTCGAAGTACTCGCCGACGACGTTGTCTTCCGGATCATCCTCGAAGTTCTGGACGATGTACTTGGACATGTAGGCGTTATCCCAAACCAGCGAGAACTGGCCAAAGGAGAACTCGGGCAAGCGGTAGCTCAACGTCAAGTCCCAGCCTTCCACTTGGGTCGAACCGAGGTTGAGGCCAGCCGACAGCAGGCCGGTGATCGCACCGTCCGGACCACGCGTGATGAGCGAGCACGCGCCCTGGTCGCCCTGCAGGATGCAAAGGTCGACAATGGTCTGGCCGCCGAGACCCGAGATGGCGTCGTCGATCTTGATGTTCCACCAGTCCAGCGCGATGTCGAGGCCCTCGACATAGCTCGGGCTGTACACGAGGCCCAAGGTCTTGCTGACCGCGGTTTCCGGATTCAGGTTGGGGTTGCCACCCACGCTGATGCGGATTTGCGCGTTGCCCTGGTCATAACCACCGTTCGGCACGCCGGCCGCGATGCAGTTCTGCCGCTGGGCAGGCGTCAAGCCGGCGAAGTTGTTGCCAACCGGGGCGTTCGAGCAGCGATCCGTCAGGGTCGGGAACGAGTCCGCGGTACCCGTGAACAGTTCACCGATGGCGGGGGCGCGGAAGCCTTCCGCGTAGTTGCCGCGGATCAACAAGTCGTCGATCGGCTTCCACTTGAAGCCCGCCTTGCTGTTGGTGGTGTCGCCGAAGTTCGAGTAATCCGAATAACGGGTCGCGAGCGAGAACTCGAGCAGCTGCACGAACGGCACATCTTTGAGGCTCGGGATGTTCAACTCGAGGTAGTACTCGTCGAGCGAATATCCGCCCGCTGTTGGCGTGCGTGAGTTGCCGGTGGTGTTGCCACCCGCCACGATCGCATCCGGCTCGTCGAAGCCCTGTTCCTTGCGGTACTCGTAACCCGCTGCGAACTGGAGGGGTCCCGCCGGTAGTTCGAATACGTCGCCGGTGAAGTTGGCGAAGTAGTTGACCAACTCGTAGCCAAGGCGGTCGTGACCGGTGAAGGTCGAGTACACCAGCTGGTCCGCCGTGATCGTGCCGACCGCGCCGAGTAGGTTGAGTGGCACGCAGCCCGAGATAATGGAGGTCGGCGTGCCGCAACGCGCGATGCCGGCCGCGTCACGGAACGACGGACCGAGGGCCTGGCGCACATTCAGCAGGTTGAACTGGCCGTTCACGGTATCGTTCTGCTCGTTCTCGGCGTAGGTGTAGCCCGCATCCCACGAGAGGCCACGATCGAAGAAGTCGAAGTTGCCCTCGAAGGTGCCATTGAACGCGTACGAATCGACGTTCTGCTCGAACAGGCGACCGCCGGTCTCGATTGCACGCCGCTGGATGCGGCTGACAGTCAGGCCAAACGGGTTGTAGATGCTCAGCGGGCTGATCGCGATGGTGCGAGCCACGGCGCCAGCGCCGGGGCCGGTACCGAGCACGATCGGGATCGCCGCCAGCAGCTGCTCGGATTTACGCTGGTTGTACACCGCCATCGTGGTGAAGCGCAGGTTGTCGCTGAAGTTGTACGAACCGCTGGTGAAGATCGACGTGCGCTCCTGCGGGGTCAGCAGGTAATTGAGCGGGGCGAAATTGAAGAAATCGCCCGGAATCGCGAACGTACGGAAGTTCAGGCCGCTCTGGCCCGGGTTGTAGGTGAACTGGCCAGGCTGCCCGTTCGGCTGGTTCTGAACGCCGCCCGTGCAGGCACCGGCATTGTTGAACGTGCCGCGGCAAACCTGGAATCGTCCGAATGGTGAGGTGGAGGAACCGAACGTGACTCCCGTGCCGAACTGAGGCTCGGACGAGATCTCACGATCGCCAGCAAACACCGGATCTTCCTGCACGTAGCCCGCCGTGAACATCAGCGAGCCTTTCTCGGTGGTGGTACCAATGGTGAAGTCGTACGACTGGCGCATGCCATCGCCGTCTTCGAACTCGCCCACTTCAAGGCTGGCTTCCGCGCCGTCATAGTCTCTGCGGAGGATGATGTTGACC
>JBKJSW010000313.1:0-3252 GCA_046595765.1 Ahniellaceae bacterium | reverse complement strand
CTCCATCGAACTGGACCCGCGCTTCATCGAGCCGGCGGCGATCGCGGAGCTCGCGCACACAGGTTTCAACCGCGCGAGCCTGGGCGTGCAGGACTTCGATCCGGTTGTGCAGGCGGCCGTCAACCGGATCGAAGTCCTGCACGCCCAGGCTCGCGCGGTTGAAGCCTGTGTGCGCGAGCTCCGCGATCGCCGCCGGCTCGATGAAGCGCGGGTCCAGCTCGATGGAGATGTCGCGGTCGACACGGTCAGAGAAATGGAACTGCCGATGCAGCGTGTCCACGACCTCCCGCAACTGCATGGTACTCAGGAAATTGGGAGTGCCACCGCCGAAGTGCAGCTGGATCACTTCGCGATCGCGGTCGAACAGTGCGGCACTCAGGTCAATCTCACGATAGAGCCGCGTCAGGTACGTCTCGGCGCGCGCGAAGTCACGCGTGATGATGCGGTTGCAACCGCAGTAGAAACACGGACTCAGGCAGAAGGGCACGTGGACATACAGCGACAGGCGCCGTGGAATCGGGTCGCCGTTGCTGGCCAGAGCGGCGGCACGCAGTTCTGCTTCGCCGAATCCGGTCGTGAACTGAGGCGCGGTCGGATACGAGGTGTAGCGCGGACCCGGCCGGTCGTAGCGGCGCAACAGATCGGCATCCAGTGACGTGACGATGGCCATGCAACCCAGCCTAGGCGAGCAGCAGGCGTACTGCCTTGATCGAGGTCAACCGCAGACGCGGCGAGGGCAGCACTCCGTCGCAAACAGCGCAGGCACACGTGAATCCGCGCGGTGCCGCGTGATTTCGCAACGGGTGAGACGTCCACCACCAAGTCTTCGCCGCGTCGATCCCGCCGGAGCCGCTCATGCTTGCCAATGCCCCTGCTCGCCCGGTGGCGCTGCCTCGCCAGGAATTGCGCGCCGACGGTCGGGCGCTCGCACGGCGCCTGCAGGCCAAGTACCCGGACCGCATCACCGGCGCGCTGGTGCTCCCTGCGCGCGCCGGTCGCTACGCGGAGCTGCCGGCCAGCTTGCCGGACGCCATCGTGCGCGCGTTGCGGGCCCGCGGTATCCATCAGCTCTATTCGCACCAGCTCGAGGCCTGGGATGCCACGCAGCGCGGCGAGCACGTGGTGGTGGTGACGCCCACGGCCTCCGGCAAGACGCTCTGCTACACGCTCCCGGTACTGGCGGCGGCCACCCGGCAATCACGGGCCCTGTATCTGTTCCCGACCAAGGCGCTGGCGCAGGACCAGGTCGCCGAACTGCTGGAGATCAACCGCGCCGGCAATCTCGGCCTGCGCGCGTCGACCTTCGACGGCGACACCCCCGGCGACGCTCGGCAGGCCGTGCGCCTGCACGGCGACATCGTGGTATCCAATCCCGACATGCTGCACACCGCGATCCTGCCGCACCACACCAAGTGGGCGCAGTTCTTCGAGAACCTGCGCTATGTCGTGATCGACGAAATCCATACCTATCGCGGCGTGTTCGGTTCACACGTGGCAAACGTGTTGCGGCGCCTGAAACGCGTGTGCGCGTTCTACGGGGTGCGTCCCCAGTTCATCCTGTGCTCCGCGACCATCGGCAACCCGCATGAGCACGCCGAGGCGTTGCTGGAAGACCGCGTCACTCCCATCACCCATTCCGGCGCGCCAAGCGGCGAAAAGCACGTGTTGCTGTGGAATCCGCCGGTGGTCAATCGCGATCTCGGCCTGCGCGCCTCGGCGCGATCGCAATCGACGCGGATCGCCCGATCCGCCATCCGCGCGGGACTCAAGACGCTGGTCTTCGCACAGTCGCGGATCATGGTCGAGGTCATTACCAAGTACCTGAAAGACGTCTTCGACCATGACCCGCGCAAGCCACCGCGCATCCGTGCCTATCGCGGCGGATACCTGCCGACCGAACGACGCGAAGTGGAGCGCTCGATGCGCGCCGGCAACATCGACGGCATCGTTTCCACGTCCGCACTTGAGCTGGGAGTCGACGTCGGCGCGCTCGACGTCGTGTTGTGCAACGGTTATCCCGGTTCGATCGCGGCGACGTGGCAGCGGTTCGGCCGCGCGGGACGACGCCAGCAGCCGTCGCTCGGCGTGCTGATCGCCAGTTCCGAACCGCTCGACCAGTACCTCGTGCGCCATCCGGAATTTTTCCGCGATGCGCCGCCCGAGCATGCGCGCATCCATGCCGACCAGGATTTGATCGCGCTCGATCACGTGCGCTGCGCGGCCTTCGAGCTGCCGTTTGCAGAGGGTGAGGCGTTCGGACGGCTCGACCCCGAGCCGTATCTCGAACTGCTGGTCGAATCCAGCGTGCTGCATCGCGAAGGCAATCGCTGGGAATGGATCGCGGACAGCTATCCCGCTGGCGCGGTGTCGCTGCGATCGGTGGCGGACGGCAACTTCGTGGTGGTCGATCGCACCGACGGCCGCCAGACGATCGTCGCCGAGGTCGACTACTCGGCGGCGGCGCTGACCCTGTACGAAGGTGCGATCCACATGGTGCAGGCTCTGCCATATCAAGTCGAAAAACTTGACTGGAGCGGTCGCAAGGCCTTTGTCACGCGCACCCAGGTCGATTACTACACGGATGCCATCGACTTCACGCGACTCAAGGTGTTGAGTTGTTTCGCGGCCGACGCGGCCGGATCCGGCAGTTCCCAGCACGGCGAAGTCCACGTGGTGCGTCGGGTTTCCGGCTACAAGAAGATTCGCTACTACACGCACGAAAACATCGGCTACGGGCCGGTCAGCCTGCCCGATCAGGAACTGCAAACCACTGCGGTCTGGTGGCAGTTGCCGCAACCGGCGCTGGACCACTTGTTCGCATCGAAACAGCAGGCACTCGACGCTTTCCTCGGCGCATCGCACGCGTTGCACGTGATCGCCAGCCTTGCGGTCATGGCGGATGCGCGCGACCTGCAGCGCTCGGTCGGCACAGGCGACGATTCCTGGAACGTCGGCGCGCATCGGCGCGCGTCGCCATGTTTGGACTTGCAGCCGGGTGTCATGGAAGTGTTCCTCCCGACGCTGTATCTCTACGACAACTATCCCGGTGGCATCGGCCTCAGCGAACCGCTGTTCGAGCGCGCCCGCGACATCGTGTCGGGGGCACGGATGCTCATCGAGCGATGCGATTGCACGGCCGGGTGTCCCGCATGCGTGGGCCCCGTCCTCGCGGCCGACGAGGAACTGCCCGTGACGCCGAAGGCGCTGGCGTTGCGCGTGCTCGATGCACTGTCCACCGCCGCATGACGCTTG
>JBKJSW010000309.1:0-8554 GCA_046595765.1 Ahniellaceae bacterium | reverse complement strand
ACGTCCATGCGCCAAGAACCAGCACCCACAGCAGCAGCGAACCTTCGTGCGCGCCCCACACCGCGGAAAATCGGTAGTGCGGCGGCAGGCGCAGGTTGGAATGCTCGGCAACATAGGCGAGCGAGAAGTCCTGCATGAGGAAAGCGAATGCCAGCAGCGCAAACGCCAGCGCCACGAAGCCCGACTGGGCCAGCGCCGCCGGGCGTGCCAGCGCCATCCAGTCCTCGCGGCCGCGGAAGCTGCCGAGCATCGGCAACGTGGCCTGCACCAGGGCCAGCAGCAACGCGAGGATCAAGGCCACCTGTCCAAGTTCGGCGATCACAGCGACGCGGACTCCTGCTCTTTTTTCGTCTTGGCGCGTGCGATCGCATCGGCGACCTCGGCCGGCATGTAGGTTTCGTCGTGCTTCGCGAGCACCTGTTTTGCCTCGAACACGCCGTCGCTATGCAATTGACCGGTTGCCACCACGCTCTGGCCCTCGCGGAACAGATCGGGAAGGATGCCGTGGTAGCGCACGGGCAGCTCCTTGAACCGGTCGGTGACCACGAAGCCGACGTCAAGTGACTGCGGCGCGCGCGTGAGGCTGTCCTCCAGCACCACACCGCCGAGACGCATCGTGCGCGCGGCGGGCGCGCGGCCTTCCGCCACGTCGGACGGACTGTAGAAATGTTCGAGGTTGTCGCGCAACGCCGTCAGCACCAGCGCCGTGGCCGCGCCTGCGCCCAGCAGGATCGCGCCCGCCATCCACAGGCGCCGCTTGCGTTGTTCCCTCATGTCGGTTCCCGTTGCGTGAGTCGCGCCTGCTCGCGACGCGAGCGGCCCAGGAGCTGCGCCAACAGTTGCCGGCGCCGCAGTCCCGGCAGCACCGCATCCGCCGCCAAGCCCACGAAAAATACCGCGTATGCCGCCGCTACGAAGGGCCAGGGATTCATGCGGACGCCGCCGGCGCGGCAGGCGCGTGAGAGGGTTCCAGTTGCAGCGCCTCGCGCACCCACGACTTGTCGCTGTCGGCTTCGAGCAGCGCGAGGCGGGCGCGTCCGGCTAGCGAGGCGAAGAACCAGATATGCGTGGCGACGGCCATCGTCAACAGCGGCCACAACATGCTCGGGTGCAGGGTCGACTCGCCGAACAGTTTCACGGATTCCCCCTGGTGCAGCGTGTTCCACCAGCGCACCGAATAGTGGATGACGGGCAGGTTGACCACGCCGACGAGGGCGAGCAGGCCGGCGGCGCGCGCACCGCGACGACGGTCCTCGATCGCGTGGAACAGCGCCATGATGCCGATGTAGAGGAAGAGCAATACCAGCTCGGACGTCATGCGCGCGTCCCACTGCCAGTAAGTGCCCCACGTCGGACGACCCCAGAGCGAACCCGTCGCCAGCGTCACGGCGGTGAACATCGCGCCGATCGGTACGGCGGCCATCGCGAGGATCTCGCTGATGCGGATGCGCCAGACCAGCGCGATGAACGCGTTGGCGGCCACGAACAGGTAGGCGAACAGGCTCATCCACGCGCTCGGCACGTGGATGTAGAGGATGCGCACACTTTCGCCCTGCAGGTAGTCGGCCGGCGCGATGAACAACCCGAAGCAAAGTCCAATGGCTCCGAGCAACAATGCGGCCGCGAACAGCCACGGCTGCGCGGCGCCCGCCCACCGATAGAAGGTGGGCGGCGAGCCGAAGCGATGGAACCACTTGACGAGTGGATGCATTGGGCCCTGATCAGCCGGCGTTGAGTCGAAGCGCTGCGGCGCACGCGAGCGGCGCCAGCGGGATTGCCAGAGCAAGTCCAGCGGCGAGCAGAAGCAGCGGCACCGCCGGCGACAGGCCGACCAGGATGGCCTGCACCGAACCGGCGCCGAAGATCAGCACCGGCACCGCCAACGGCAGCACCAGCAGCGGCACGAGAATAACAGAGCGATTGGCGGCGACCGCGAGCGCGGCGCAGACGTGGCCGATCGCGACCAGAATTCCGGTGCCCAGCGCGAGCGAGACCCCCGTTGCGACCAGCGCATCCGCCGGCATTCCCAGCATCCGGGCGATCAGGGGCGACAGCACCACCAGCGGCAGCCCGACCACCAGCCAATGCGCCAGCATGCGCGCGGCGCAGAGCAGCGCCAGCGGTTGGCCGCTGATGAGCATCTGGTCGAGCGAACCGTCCTCCTGGTCGCTCCGGTACACGGCGTCGAGCCCAATCAGCAGCGACAGCAAGGCCACCACCCACGTGACCCCGCCCGCGATCGGCGCCAGCCGGTCGGCTTCCGCACCGAGCGCGAACGGGAACAACACCGCCACGATCACGGCGAACAGCAGTGGCTGCAGCGCATCGTCAGGCCGCCGCAAGGCCAGCTGCAGGTCGCGTCGCAGCACCGCGAGCGCCGCGTGGAAAGGGGTCGCGCTCACGTCGTCGGCCCGAGCCTGACGTACTGCGTGTCGCCTGGCAGGACATCCACGCCGTGGGTAGTGACCACCACTAACCCGCCGCGCTCGCGTCGTTCCTCAATAAGCTGGGAAACGAGCGAACGCCCTTCCGCGTCGAGGTTGGCGAAGGGTTCGTCCAGCAACCAAAGGAGCGCGCGGCTGCGCGCGAGGGCTGCCAGCGCGACGCGTCGCCGCTGGCCGGCGGAGAGTTCGCGCAGCGCCAGGGATTCGTAACCCGACAGACCCACGCGTGCGAGCGCATCGTCGATGGAGATCGATTGACCGGCGCCCAGCAGCGATTCGCGGAAAGCGAGGTTGGCACGCGCCGAAAGTTCAAGTTTCAGGCCGTTGTGATGGCCGAGCAGCGCGACGCGACCGCAGGCTTCGACGGACTTGCCATTGGCCGAGTGTTCGAACGCGAGCGTACCCGTCGTCGGTACCAGCAGGCCGGCGAGAACCTGCAGCAGCGTTGTCTTGCCCGCGCCGTTGGCACCCCCGATCGCGCACAGGTCGCCACCGTGCAACGCCAGCGACAGCGGACCGAAGATCGCCTCGCCTGACCGGGCGAATCCGAGGTCGTGGGCAGTGAGGGTCAGTCTGGCAGTCGATTGCGCGGGAGACATGCACGCTCGGAGGGCGGGGGACGGCCATGCTAACTGCGCAATGTGTCACCGTCGACGCAACGGACACACTTGCTCACCACGGGCGCCGCGCGTCGCCCGCCGTGAACCAGTCGTCGAGCAACGGACGCCGCGTTGGTTGAGATGGGTGAGCGCGTACCGAATTCAAAGCCGGCGTCGTCGTTCAATCAGCGCGGCGGGGAGCGACTGCCGGTCATGAACGTGTCTTTCTGCGTCTGCGATCGCGACCGGCGATTCAGCACGAGGCGTGATAATCGTCCAACGCGGCCGGTCGCCGCTGGAGAATCCGAAGTTGAATCGACAAGCGCGTTCACGCCTGCCTTCGATGAGAGTCCGTGGTTCCTCCGAGCGGTTTGGAGTCCGCGTGCTGTGCGCGCTACTGGCCTGGACTGTGGCTGGAATCGCGCTGGGCGGCGAAGCGGCCTCGTTCGACAATGTGCGCAACGCATCCGGCGAACCTGGCAGCCGGCTGTATATCGTAGTGCTCGAGGATCCGCCGCTCGCAGACTACGAGGGAGGATTGCGTTCCGTTGCCGACGGCAGTGGTCTCGCCAAGACGGCGCTGGACGCGGCGGGTGAGGGTGGTCCACGGTTGCGCGTGGACACTGCGCGCGGGCGCGCCTACCTGGCGCACCTTGACGCGCAACAGGGTCGGGTGCTTGCAGCCCTGGCGGGCCTTGCCAAGCAGGCCGTGGTGCCGCGTTTCCGCTACCGGGTCGTCACCAACGGGATGGCGGTTGAATTGTCGCCGTCAGATGCTGTGGCACTGCGCCAGTTGCCCGGCGTGAAGTCGGTGGAGCTGGACGGTCGCCGGTTCCTGCATACCGATGCCGGTCCAGCGTGGGTCGGCGCGCCTGCCGTCTGGAACGGTGGCGGCAGTGGCGCCCGCGGCGAAGGTGCGGTGGTCGGGGTCATCGACAGTGGCATCAATGCCGCCCATCCGTCTTTTGCAGACATCGGCGGCGACGGCTACAACCATGCCAACCCGCGTGGCCGCTTGTACGGCCGCTGCACGACCACGCCAGCGCGTTGCAACGACAAGCTCATCGGTATCTACGAGTTCACCGACGAGGCTCCACGCGACGGCAGCGACACCACCGGGCACGGATCGCACGTCGCGTCGACGGCAGTTGGCAATGTCGTCGACAGCAGTATTTCCGGCCAGACCATCACGTTGCCACTGCGCGTGTCGGGCGTGGCCCCACACGCGGCGCTGATTTCGTACAAGGCCTGCACCAAGGCAGACGACTGTCCGTTCTCGGCACTGCTCGCCGCGCTCGACCAGGCGACGACCGACGGCGTCGATATCATCAACTATTCCATTGGCGGCCCCGCGCGCGATATCCGCGCGTCGGTCGTTGCGAACAACGACGACGTCGCGGCGTTTCTGCGCGTGCGCAATGCGGGCATCGTGGCTTCGGTGTCGGCAGGCAACAGCGGACCTGGCGCCACCACGGTGTCGTCGCCCGCCAATGCGCCATGGGTCATGGCTGTCGCCAATGCATCGCACGACCGTCGTTTCGTCAATCGCCTGTTCGACGTGTCGGGCGGCGCGGTGGCCGGACCGCTTGAATTCGTGGGCGACGGCATCACCGGCGCGCTCGGCCGGCGCGCCATCGTGGATGCCGCCGCGTTCGGCTTTCCGTTGTGCGGCACGGGTGAGGATTTGACGTTGCCCCCAACGGGCGCCAGCAATCCCTGGCCAGCGGGCACCTTCAACGGTCAGATCGTGGTGTGCCGGCGCGGCATCCAGGCGCGCGAAGCCAAGGGATTCAACGTGCGAGCGGCCGGTGGCGGCGGCATGATCCTCATCAATTCCGCGGCCGAGGGCGAGAGCGTCAACAGCGACGACCACTACGTGCCGGCTGTGCATCTCGGATTTGTCGACGGACAGCGACTGCTTGCGAGCATGGCGCAGGCAGGGGCGGGTGGCTTGCAGGGTGCGATCAGCGGTACGCAATCGCAGCGCGACACCAGCCGCGCCGACGTCCTCGCGGCCAGCAGCAGCCGCGGACCGATCGCTGGCGACAGCTTTCTCAAACCCAATCTCACGGCTCCCGGCACCAACATCCTCGCCGCGGCGCAAACCGGCATCGGTCTTGCGACGCTGTCAGGCACATCGATGGCCGCACCGCACGTGGCTGGCGCCGCTGCGCTCGTCGTGGCCGCGCACCCCGCGTGGAATGTCTCGCAGATCGAATCCGCTCTGCAGGGCGGCACGGTCGCCGGCGTGCGCAACCAGGACCGGATCAGTGTTTCGCGGCCCGAGGACGCGGGCGCGGGACGGCTCGATGCCGGCCGTGCCGTTCGTTCGGCGCTGCATTTTCCAGAGAGCGGCAACATCATGTCCGCTGCCTTCGTCAATGGCAACGCCAGCGCTCCCAACGCGGCCGGCGAGATCGTCACGGGCCCGGCTTCTCTCAACTTGCCTTCGATCGCTTTTGGCAACTGCCTGCGCCGCTGCGTTTTCTTCCGGACCGTACGCGACAACGGCGCCGGCAGCAGCTGGATGGTCACCACCGAGGAGTTCGCGCCGGCCACCGTGACGGTGACGCCCACGCAGTTTTCGCTCGCGCCGAACCAGCAGCAGCAGCTGAGAATAGAAGTCCGTTTTGACGCGGCGAGCAGCATCGGCACGCGGACGCGCGGCGCGCTGGTGTTGACGCCGCAGGAGTCTCCCGTCATTCCCGCGACACCCTCCGTGCGGATCCCCGTGTCGGTGCGGTCCAGCCTCGGCAATTTGCCGTCGAGGATCGATCTTTTCGCCACCAGCGACGGCGGGTTCGAGGATCGCGCGATGCAGGGCCTCTCGGGCCTGTCCAACCCCGGCTTCGACACCACGGACCTGGTGCGGCTGCGCACCGACGTGCGCAGCATTGCGAAGGATCCGACCGACGACGCTTACGACTTCCCGAGCGTAGGCGCTTATTTCGTCACCACTGCGGTACGCGTGCCACTACGCGGTGGACGCATCGAATCCGTATTGTTCGCCGACGTGCGAGCGGCCGCCGGCCGCGACGTCGAGCTGTTCGCCGGCCTCGATCTCGACGGTGACAATACGCCGGATCCGAATGAGGAGTTGTGCCGACAGGAATCGACTGCCGGATTCGAGCAATGCCTGACCGAAATCCAGGTGCCGCCGGGTCTCGCCAATCCACGCGCGTGGTTCCTCGTGCAGAACGTCGGCACGAGTTCCGACAGCATGACGTTACGCTATGCCAGCACCACGTTCCCGGCGATGCCCGGCGCGCATGAAGGAGACGAGGCGGCGAACGTAGTGCGCGAGGGTTACCTCACGGCGACCGCTCCGGGGCAGGTTGCGACGGATGCGCCGTTCCCGTTGCGCATGAGCTGGTCCAGCAGCGCGATGTTGCCGGGCGAGGAATGGTTCGGCACGATGCGCGTGCGGGCGAGCCCAGCAGGCTCTTTCTCGCCCGCGCTACCGGTATTCCTGCGGACGGGCGCGCAGCGGTTGGCGCGGGTGCTGCACACCGGGCCGCCGGCCCTGTTTGTGCGTTTGCCCGCCAACGGTTCCCACAGCGGCCTTGCGATTGACGTTCCGCAGGGAGCGACGCGCCTCGACGTGCAGGTTCGATCGAGCACCACTGGCAAACTGCGTTTCATCAGCGCCGCGCCAGCCGCAGGGCCGGACATCGCGGATGCACCGGCGGCGCCGGTCGTGCGCGAGGTCGACCTCGTGCCCGGACAGTTCATCACCGCTGGCCTTGGAGCGCCCGAGCTCACGCCGGGGCGGTGGTACGCCGTGCCAGTCAGCACGTCGACGGCCGTCAACGATATCGAGATCGCAGTGCTGCCGTTCGCGCGTGGCGCGGCGGCAGACCGCATAGCGCCCGGCGCGCTGTTCAATCCAGCGCGATCCGGACACGGCCTGTTCGTGAGCCAGGCGGGCGCGGCGGCGGCAGTGATCTGGTACGCGTATCGCGATGACGGCACGCCCGAGTTCTACACGATGAGCAATGCGTGGCCCCAGGACGGCGCGAACGGATTCGAGGCGGCCTTGCTGCGTTTCACCTGGGACGGCGCCGAGACCCGCTACGTCAACGTCGGACGTGGCAACGTGACTCGCACCGCCGCAGGCTATCGTTTCAGCTGGAGCCTCTACGGCCAGCACGGCAGCGAGCCACTCACTGAACTTCGCGACGGCACGGGATGCCCGACGGCTGGCGGGATCAGCGGTGACTTCTCAGGTTCGTGGTACGCGCCGCTGCGGTCGGGCTATGGATACAGCCTGTTCACGACCACCGCGACCGACGCCGAGGTCGCGTACCTCTACGACGTGGGCGGCAACCCGCGCTGGCTCATCGGTCAGAACGGCCCGTTCGGCGCTGCGGAGCTGACCTTGTCGCAATTGACGGGTTTCTGTCCGCTCTGCGCGTACAGCGCGCCGGTCTATCGTGCCGCCGGTCGCCTCACTCGTACCTTCACGTCGCTCGATGCGGGACGGACCGCCGTGGACGCGACGCTGCTGGCGCCACTCATTGGGCGCTGGACAACCGACGATTCCGTGGAGCGCCTGGCCCGCAGCCGCAGCTGCAACTAGCCGGGTTGCGGCATCCGTGGCAGCGGGAGCAACCGCTGCCACGGATGCCGGCGTCAATCGATGGGCGGCAGGCGCGCCGCGATGAGTTCGCGCGCGCGGGCCCAGTCGATGCTGTCGGCATCGAAGTCAGCGTCGGCATGTCCTTCGAGCAGTTCGCGCAATATGCCTGCTTGCGTCTCGCCGCGCGCCTTCGCCACCGCATACGGGATGCGGCGGAAAGTGACCATCGCATAGCGCGGCACGAACCGTTCCGGCAACCGCTCGGCAAGCTCCGCTTCCAGCGCGCGCTGTCGCAGGAAATCCGCATCGTCGACGCGATCGCGCATCTCGAGGTAATTCTCGACCGCCATGTCTGCGATCGCATCCGCATTCGGCTTGCGCCGTCGCTGGAATTCGGCGAAGACCCATGCCCAGTCGTGCTCGTCGCCGAGCAGCGCATCGAGTTCGGCGCAGTCCTCGAAGGCGCAGTTCATGCCCTGGCCATGGAACGGCACGATCGGATGGGCCGCGTCGCCGAGTATCAGCGCCTCCCCCCGCAGGTGCCATTGATCAACGCGTAAAGTGCCGAGCGCTCCGACCGGATTGGCGGCGAAGTCCTGCTCGAGATCGGGCATCAGCGGCAACGCATCAGCGAACTCGGCGGCGAAAAGCGCACGCGCGTCAGCTGGATCGCGCACCGTCTCGAAGCTCGGATGCGGACCCGCATTGGGCAGGAACAGCGTGACAGTGAAGCTGCCCTCGGTGTTCGGCAAGGCAATAGCCATGTAGTGGCCGCGCGGCCAGATGTGCAGTGCATTGGGCTCGAGCCGGAAGCCGCCGTCTTGCGCGGGCGGAATTTCGAGTTCCTTGTAGCCATGCCCGAGCGGCTCGAAGTGCCCGCCGAGCGTTGCCTCGCGAGCGATCGCATCGCGCACGGCGGAACCGGCGCCGTC
>JBKJSW010000243.1:0-5077 GCA_046595765.1 Ahniellaceae bacterium | reverse complement strand
CGGTCGCGCCTACACCGACTGCGTTGGCCATTGCGATGCTCTCGCGACGGGAGCATTCGCGCGTCGAAATCGTTCGCAAGCTGGTGGGGAAGGGCATCGCGAATGAGATCGCAATGGCCGTGGCTGAAGATCTAGCGGGTCGCGGTTACCAAAGCGATTGTCGTTTTGCCGACATGCTCGCGCGCACGCGCATCGCGGATGGCCGCGGTCCGTTGCGAATCGCAGCGGATCTTAGAGTCGCCGGGGTCGGCGCCGCGATTGCAGCAACCGCCCAGGCCAGCGCGCTTGAATATCACGGAACGGCGTGGATCGACGTCGCGCGGGAGGCGTTGCGCCGAAGGCGGCTCGCCGGCAAATTCGATCTGGCCTCACAGCGCCGCGCATTCGCGATGTTGCAGCGACGCGGATTCGATGGCGAAACCATCCGCGCAGCGCTTCGTCCCAACCGCAGCGAGGACGCCGACAGCTAGGCGATTCTCCACGCGCTGCTAGACTTCGCGGCCGATCCGCAGCGGTTTGATTGCTCGCTAAAGCGCGTTGCCGGATGCTCCCAGCAATTGGACGCACGCGTCCTCCGAATTACGGTCCGCATGAAAACTACCGCCGATATCCGCCAGGACTTCCTTGAGTTTTTCCGCGAGCGCGGGCACCAGATTGTGCCCTCGAGTCCGCTCGTTCCCGGCAACGATCCCACTTTGCTTTTTACCAACGCCGGCATGGTGCAGTTCAAGGATCTGTTTCTCGGCATCGAGCAGCGCTCCTACAAACGCGCGGTTTCGTCGCAACGCTGCGTGCGCGCGGGCGGCAAGCACAACGATCTCGATCAGGTGGGTTACACCGCCCGCCACCACACCTTTTTCGAGATGCTGGGCAATTTTTCGTTCGGCGACTACTTCAAGCGCGACGCAATCGTGTGGGCGTGGGAGCTCTTGACGAAGGTCTGGCAGCTCCCGGGCGAGCGCCTTTGGATCACCATCTACCACACCGATGACGAAGCGTTCGCGATCTGGAACGAGCAGGTCGGCGTGCCCGCCGAACGCATCATCCGCATCGGCGACAACAAGGGTGCGCCCTTCGCGTCCGACAACTTCTGGCAGATGGCCGATACCGGGCCGTGTGGTCCATGCACCGAAATCTTCTATGACCACGGCGACCACATACCCGGCGGTCCGCCGGGTTCACCGGACGAAGATGGCGACCGTTTCATCGAGATCTGGAACAACGTCTTCATGCAGTTCGACCGGCAGAACGACGGCACGCTGTTGCCGTTGCCGGCGCCGTGTGTCGATACGGGGATGGGCCTGGAGCGCCTCGCCGCGGTGCTGCAGCACGTGCATTCCAACTACGAGATCGACCTGTTCCAGCGCCTGATCCGCGCCGCGGCCGACGCGACGGCCACCGCCGACCTCGAGAACAAATCGCTGCGCGTCATCTCCGACCACATCCGTGCCTGTTCTTTCCTGATTGTGGACGGCGTGCTGCCTTCCAACGAGGGCCGCGGCTACGTGTTGCGCAGGATCATCCGGCGCGCGCTGCGCCACGGGTGGATGCTGGGCGTGCGTGGGCCGTTTTTCTCGCGCATGGTCACGCCGCTGGTGGAAGCGATGGGGCAGGCTTACCCGGAACTCGTCGCGCAACAGACGCACGTGGAGCGCGTGCTTGCCGCCGAAGAATCGCGCTTCGCGGAAACGCTGGACCAGGGCATGCGGATGCTCGACGTGCTGATCGCGGAGCGCGGTGTCATCTCTGGTGACGCGGTGTTCAAGCTGTATGACACCTACGGATTCCCGGTCGACCTGACCGCAGACATCGCGCGCGAGCGTGGCGTGGAAGTCGATCTTGCCGGTTTCGAGCGCGCCATGACGCAACAACGCGAGCGCGCGCGCGAGGCGAGCCGTTTTGGCGCGGGCACCACCTTGAGCGGCGAGGATGTGCGCAAGCTCGCGGCTACTGATTTTTCAGGCTACGAGCAGCATGCGCATGAAGCCGCGCAGGTGCTGGCTATCGTGCGCGACGGCGCGCTGATCGACAGCGCCGACGAAGGCGACGCGGTCACGGTCATACTGGACCGCACTCCGTTCTATGCCGAGTCCGGCGGTCAGATCGGGGACCAGGGTGCACTTGGCAACGACCATGTCCGTTTTGCAGTTGCCGACACAGTGAAGCTTGCGGGCCAGTTCCACGGCCACGTCGGTCGGGTCCTCGCTGGCCAGTTGCGGACCGGAGACCGGGTGGAGGCGCGCATCGACAGCGATCGCCGGCAGGCCATCGTCCTCAATCATTCCGCCACGCACCTCCTGCACGCTGCATTGCGGAAGGTGCTGGGGTCGCACGTGCAGCAGAAGGGCTCGATGGTGGCGCCCGACCGCTTGCGCTTCGATTTTTCGCATTTCGAGCCCATCGCGGCCGAGCACCTGGCGCGCGTGGAAGAGCTCGTGAACCAGGAGATCAGGGCCAATCGCGCCGCCGAAATCCACCAGATGACCATGCCGCAAGCGATCGAGTTCGGCGCGCTGGCATTGTTCGGCGAAAAGTACGGGGAGAATGTACGCGTGCTGCGCATGGGTGATTTTTCCACCGAACTCTGCGGAGGCACCCACGTTGGTCGCACGGGCGACATCGGCGCGTTCAAGATCGTGTCCGAATCGGGGATCGCATCGGGCGTCCGTCGAATCGAGGCGGTGAGCGGTGCCGGCGCGCTGCGCTGGCTCGGTGAACGCCAGGCCATGATCGACGAAGCCGGCCGGCTCCTCGATGCGCGGCCCGAAGAGGTTGCAACGAAGCTGCGGCAATTGTTCGAGCGGCAGCGCGTCCTCGAGCGTGAACTCGAAGCGCACCGCGCGAAGGCCTCGAGTGGCGCACTCGCTGCTGCGCTCGATCGCGCCCAGGACGTCAACGGAATACGCGTGCTCGCTTTGCGCATGGACGGACTCGACGCCAAGTCGCTGCGTGATGCCGGCGACCAGGCGAAGCAGTCGCTCGGCGACGCGGTGGTGCTGCTGGCGAGTGCGCAGCCCGGCAACAAGGCGGCGCTGGTTGCCGCCGTGTCAGGCAAGGCATTGGCGCGGATCAAGGCAGGGGAACTGCTGGGCCATGTTGCGAGTCAGATCGGCGGCAAGGGTGGTGGTCGCCCGGACCTCGCGCAGGGTGGGGGAGAGGATTCCCCGCTGCTCGACACGATCATCGGGTCTATTCCGCAGTGGGTGCGCGAAAGACTCGAAGCGTGACTTTCGACACCCGGTGCGAGAGTCGCATTAGCGTAAGGTGGCGAAGCTTTTTGGCCTTCTGTGGAAAGAGCGACTGGCCACCGGAGTCAGGCTTGTGCCTGATTGCTCGGCCTTGCGTCGAGTTCTAGCATTTGCGGTTCGCCGGGGGGACGACCGGCGCGGGCGTAGTGGGACGAGCCGCGCGAAAGCGGCAGGGAACCCAACCGGGCATGGCAGCCCGGGCGGTTTTGTAAACACGGAGCAAGGAGAACAGCGCCAATGCTGATTCTGACTCGTCGGGTCGGTGAGACCCTGATGATTGGAGACAACGTGACCGTTACCGTACTGGGCGTCAAGGGCAACCAGGTACGGATCGGCATCAACGCACCGAAAGACCTTCCGGTGCATCGCGAAGAGATCTACCAGCGCATCCAGCGCGAGCAGGCTGGCGGAACCGCAGCACCTCCGAGTGCGCCAGCGGCACAGGACTGAAGCCGGCTCTGCACATGGACGGTGCCAACTTGGCAGCCAGCAGCAATGGGTTGCCGTTTCCCGGATGTAGAACATCGGTGGCCCTGCTCGTTGCGACGAGTAGGGTGCTCCGTTAACCTTGCGCGCCGCTGCAAACTCAAATGGGTGCAAACGGGGAGCGCAATCCGGCAAACGGAAGCGCAGACAGTGCAAGTTCGGAGAGATGCCCGAGTGGCCGAAGGGGCTCCCCTGCTAAGGGAGTATTGGGTTTATAGCCTGATCGAGGGTTCGAATCCCTCTCTCTCCGCCAATTCTCCTGGAATTGGCGTTGACTGGCCGTAGCGGGTCAGAGAAAATGGTGGGCTTCGCGTCCTGCGAGCGAAGCAAACAAATGCGCCCGTAGCTCAGTTGGATAGAGTACCAGGCTACGAACTTGGTGGTCGGGAGTTCGAATCTCTCCGGGCGCGCCAAATAAAGATAGAAGGGTCAATGAGTTACAGCTCATTGGCCCTTTTGTTTTTCGGCCGAAAGATGCGCTGTGCCCATCCTGTGCCCAGGCTGTGCCCATCGCGCGCAAATTTTGACCACCAAGCCGTCTTCGCCATGCCGCTTTTTTGCGAATTCGAAGACGCTGCTCAACTCAAGGACAAACGGCCGTACCGGCCGCACGTCGCCCAATGGGAGGGGCACTTAACCGTGTTCGAGTTCGGAGAGAAAGCGCCTCTCCATCGCATGCTTGGCCCAGTGCAGGGGTGCGCCATGCGGAGTGGCGGCCGCATGTGCGTCGTCTCGATAGACACCGATGCCACCTTCGACCGTGTCGATCACACAGGCAAGTCGTTGATGCAGACGCGCCGTGGGAGGCTGGCCTTCGAGGAAGGCGTGCAACGAGGCCGACGCGACCCGAGCCTGCAGCTGACCGTTGTGCGCCAGCTTGGGCGCCCATGCGGGACCCGGAAAACTTCCGACATCGCCCGCAACAAAGGTGCCTTCAAGACCCGGCACCGCACAGTAATCATCTGCGACGATAAAACCCCCGGCGGACAGCGGCAATTCGGTGTTGGCGAGCCAAGGCGCGCCTGTCAGCCCTGGGTTGTACACGACAAGGTCAGCGCCAAGGTTTCGTGTGTTTCCGCAAACGTAGGGTGCGGGCGCTTCGGCATGGAATTCGATGTTGCGTCGTTGTAGTTCGGCCTTAAGTTTTTGCTCCGCCGTAACACCAAAGCGCTTGAATGGATCCCGGGCAGTGGAAAAGAAAAGCAGTGAGTAGCGGGCACGGATGCGTCGGCGGCGGAGCCAGGTCTCGACCCCGAAGGCAAGCTCGAGCATCGGATGACAACGGGTCGCGCCGGGATTGTCGGGGTGCGCACCGCACCCGATGGCAATGGTGCCTTGTTGCA
>JBKJSW010000218.1:0-2874 GCA_046595765.1 Ahniellaceae bacterium | reverse complement strand
ACCGCCGTCAAAGCCCGGCGTGAAGTTGATCAAAGCCTGGCCATTGCCGGGCATTGCGACTCCGATCGTCGGAGGGCTTGGCACGGTCGCCGGCGCCATCGGCGTGACGTTGACGCTTGCCGAGGGCGGACCGGTGCCAATCGCGTTGGTAGCCGTGACTGAACACGAGTACGTGGTGCCATTGGTCAGGCCGGTGACGGTCAGCGGCGAAGCAGGGCCGCTTGCGCTGAAGCCGCCGACATTGCACGTCGCCGTGTAGCCGGTGATTGGCGAGCCACCATCCGAGCCCGGCTGCGTAAAACTGATCGTGGCCTGACCGTTCCCTGGCGTCGCGCTACCGACGGTGGGCGCGTCCGGCACTGTGGCTGCGGCGGGGCCCGTGCCGCGGATGAAGGCACCGAAAGCCCCGGGCAGCGTGCCCACCACCACTGTGGCAACAACGGTGTTGCTCGCGGTGTCGATGACCGAAACGTTGCCGCTGCTGTAGTTGGCGACGTAAGCCCGTGTCCCAGCGGGATTGACGCTGACACCGGATGGAGAACTGCCCACGGTCACGGTACTGAGGACGGTGTTGCTCGCGGTGTCGATGACCGAAAGTGTGCCATTGCTCGTGTTGCTCACGTAGGCGCGCGTGCCGGCAGGATTGAATGCGACGCCGCCGGGGCCGGTTCCAACCGCCACCGTGGCGATGACGGTGTTGGTCGCGGTGTCGATCACCGAGACGTTGCTGTCGGCATTGTTCGAAACGTAAACGCGCGTACCCGTCGGATTCGTGGCAACACCGCCCGGCTGGCTCCCCACCGCGACCGTCGCGACGACGGTGTTCGTGGCGGTGTTGATCACCGAAACCGCACCACCATTCTGGTTCGTCACGTAGACGCGGGTGCCTGCCGGGCCCACGGCGACACCGTACGGGCTGCTGCCCACGGACACGGTCCCCATGACCGCGTTGCTCGCGGCGCTGATCACGGAAACGCTGCTGCTGCCGTTGTTAGCGACGTAGACACGGCTGCCGTCCGGCACGACTGCGACGCCAACTGGCTGGCTGCCGACGGCTACGGTCGCGACCACGGAATCGCTGCTCGTGTCGATAACCGACACGTTGTTGGTTCCGTTGTTCGCCACGTAGGCGCGGGTACCAGCAAAGTTGACGCCAACGCCGAACGGCGCATTGCCGACGGGGACGGTCGTGACCACGCTGTTGGTCGCGGTGTCGATCACCGAGACGTTGTTGTTGACGAGGTTGGTGATGTAGGCAAACGGCCCGACCGGGGCGTTCGGCGTTACGTTGACGCTTGCCGATGGAGCACTGGTGCCAATCGCGTTGGTCGCAGTCACCGAGCACGTGTACGTGGTGCCGTTGGTCAAACCGCTGACATTGATGGGCGACCCGGCACCCGATCCACTTGCGCTGCCGGGATTGCAATTTGCGGTGTAGCCCGTGATCGGCGAACCGCCATCGGCAGCCGACGCCGTGAAAGTGAGGGTCGCAAAGCCATTGCCCGGCGTGGCGCTGACGATGGCGGGGGCGCTGGGAACCGTCGGGCCAGGACCGCGGCGAATGAAGACGCCAAATGCGCTGGAGTTGATGCCGACCGCGATGGTGCCAACCACGGTATTGCTGGCGGTGTCGATGACCGACACATTGGCGCTGCCGCGATTCGCGACGTAGGCACGCGTGCCGGACGGGGTGAATGCAACTCCGTAGGGACTATTGCCCACCGCCACCGTGGCGATGACGGCACTGGTCGACGGATCGATGACCGAAACGGAGTTGCCTCCCTGATTGGCGACGTAAAGGCGGGTGCCCGTCGGGTTCAACGCCAGACCGATCGGGCTGGTGCCGACCGCGATTGTGCCGAGCACGGTGTTGGTTTCGGTATTGATGACGGAAATGTTGTTGTTCACGTAATTGGCGACATACACACGTGCGCCCGCGGGGTTGACGGCGACGCCCTCGGGGATGAATCCCACCGGGAGTGTGGCGATCACGCTGTTGCTCGCGGTGTCGATCACCGAGAAGTTGTCGCTGCCAAAATTGGACACGTAAACACGGGTGCCGGCGGGATCGACGGCAATGCCCTCGGGCGCGGTGCCCACCATGACGGTGGCGATCACCGTGTTGTTCGTCGTCTCGATGACCGAAACGCTGTTGCTGTTGTAGTTCGCGACGTAGGCGCGGGTGCCGGCAGGATTGACCGCAATGCCCGAGGGGCCGTCGCTCACCGCAATCGTTGCGATAACGGTGTTGGTCGCAGTATCGATGACCGAGACATTGTCGGAATTGACATTGCCGACGTAGACCCGGGTCTGGGCGTCGTTCACTACGACCCCGAACGGGCTGGTTCCCACCGGCACGGTGGCGACCACGACGTTGGTTGACGTGTCGATCACCGAAACGGTGTTGTCGGCCTGATTGGTGATGTACGCAAAAGGTCCGACGGGACCGGTCGGCGTCACGTTGATGCCAGCGGATGCGGCGCTGGTACCCACGGCGTTGGTCGCAGTTACCGAACACGAGTACATCGTGCCGTTGGTCAATCCGGTGACGGTGAGTGGCGACGCGGGGCCACTCGCACTGAAGCCACCCGCATTGCACGTCGCCGTGTAGCCGGTGATCGGCGAACCGCCATCGGATGCAGGCGTGGTGAAGCTGATCGTCGCCTGGCTGTTACCGGGCGTGGCGCCGCCGCTGCCCGGTGCACCGGGAGCGGTGGCCTGCAAGACATCGGCCGGGAAGGGGCGGTTCTCGCCCGTTCCATCGCCGAGCTGGCCATTGAAGTTGCCCCCCCAGCACTTCAATGGCCAGCTCGGCGATGGAACGGGCGAGAACCGCCCCTTCCCGGCCGATGTCTTGCAGGCCACCGCTCCCGG
>JBKJSW010000131.1:0-3248 GCA_046595765.1 Ahniellaceae bacterium | reverse complement strand
CCAGTCCGCGCGCGGCTGTTGCGCGCCGCCCGCGGTGACTTCGGAAAGTTCGATATCGGGCTCCACCAGAACGACGCTGCCACGAACGGTCTCGCCCGCAGCGCGAGCGCTGCTGGCGAGACGGCTCTGCGTGTTGGCGCACCCCGAAGCCGCTGCAATGGCAAGGATCGTCAGGATGACCGCGCTGACGCGCCGCGCAACGGCGTAATACATGGCAATCCCGTGATGGCCCGGAATAGCGGGAGGATTTCCGGGTGGTGACGCGAACCTGCCGGCAGGCCAGGGTCCACGTAGTGATTTATCCGATTCCGCGTCCGCCCACAAGCGCCGACCAGCGTCGCGACGCGCACTGCAGTGGCAGGCGCCGCAATGCGCTGTGTTAATCTGCGCGGCTTGCGAACGGGCCGTCGGGGCAGTCGATGCCGAACCTTGCTGCACGAGTCGGACGCGCTCGGCCGAGCACGATCATGCTGGTCGCGGAGCGTGCCAAGAAGCTCAAGGCCGAAGGCCGCGACATCATCAGTTTCTCGATCGGAGTGCCAAACTTCCTGCCGGGCGAGCATGTGTATGCGGCCGCGCGCGCAGCGCTGGAAAGCGACTCGGGCCAATACGGCAGCAATCGTGGCAGCGATGCGCTGCTGGATGCATTCATCGCGCATATGGCCGCCGTCGGCCTGACCGGTTACACGCGGCTCAATGTCGCCACCGGCATTGGCGCGAAGCACATCCTGTACACACTGGCCGAGGTTCTGCTCGACGAAGGCGACGCCATCGCATTCGCGACGCCATACTGGACCAGCTACGTCGACATCGCCGAAATCGTCAACGCGCGCATCCAGCTGCTGCCGTGTCCGGCTTCGCAGAACTACAAGATCCTGCCAGCCCAGCTCGATGCGGCATTGCGCGGCAAGCCCAAGGTGTTCCTGTTCAACAATCCTTCGAATCCGACCGGCATGGTGTACACGCGTGCGGAAATCGAGACCCTGGCGGAAGTACTGGCCGCGTATCCAGACACCTGGATCATTACCGACGACATCTACAACCGCATGGTTTTCGATGGCATCGGCTACCACAACTTCGTGATGTCGCAGCCATCTCTGCGCGATCGCCTGGTCTTCGTCGATTCGATTTCGAAGACCTATGGCATGCCCGGCTGGCGCACGGGTTTCATGGCGGGGCCGGAGGCCGTCGCCAGGGCGGTGGCGGTGATGAACTCGAACCACATCACCAGCTTGCCGGAGGTCGTGACCGCCGCCGCAGTGGCGGCATTCACGGGTCCGCAGGACGTGCCGCAGGTGCGCTGCCGTGAATTCGAGGCCAAGCGCGACCAGGTGCTTGCGGTGATGCAATCGATCCCCGGCCTCATCTGCCCACGTCCGCAAGGGGCCTTCTACGTCTTTCCCGACGTGAGCATCGCCTTCGGGAAAACCCATGCGCCGACGGGGCAGGTCATCGGCAACGATGTCGATTTCTGCAACGCACTGCTCGAAGCCAAGGGCGTCGCCTGCGTGCCCGGATCGGCATTCGGCGAACCACGCGCCCTCCGCATCAGCTACACGTGCCCCACGGCGCAGCTGGCGCCGGGGCTCGAGCGTTTCCGGGAATTTTTCACCGAGTTGCGATGAGCAGTGCGCGGGCGTGGGAAAATGCTGACGATGACGCCACCGGCGCGACGGTCGCACGATCCCCGGACGCCGCAGTCGTCATGACCCCGTCCAGCAGCCTTTCCATACCCGCCATCGGAGCTTGCTCATGAAATCCCCAGTACGCGTCGCGGTCACCGGCGCCGCAGGCCAGATCGGCTACGCGTTGTTGTTCCGCATCGCCGCGGGCGAAATGCTGGGGCCGGACCAGCCGGTGATCCTGCAGATGCTGGAACTGCCGGTGGACAAGGCCCAGGCCGGCCTGCGCGGCGTGATGATGGAGCTCGAGGACTGCGCGTTTCCGCTGCTCGTCGACATGGTCGGAACCGACGACCCGCTGGTCGCGTTCAAGGACGCGGATATCGCGATGCTGGTGGGCGCGCGTCCGCGCGGTCCGGGCATGGAGCGCAAGGACCTGCTGCTCGAGAACGCCAAGATCTTCACGGCACAGGGCCGCGCCCTGAACGCGGTGGCTTCGCGTGACGTCAAGGTGCTGGTGGTCGGCAACCCTGCCAATACCAATGCCTACATCGCCATGAAGTCGGCCCCCGACCTGCCGTCGAAGAATTTCACTGCGATGCTGCGGCTCGATCACAATCGTGCGCTGTCCCAGCTGGCGAAGCAGACCGGCAAGGCGGTTGGCGACATCGAGGGTCTGATCGTTTGGGGTAATCACAGCCCGACCATGTATCCGGACTACCGCTTCGCCAAGATCCAGGGACAAGCTGTCGCGCCGATGATTGACGACGCAGCGTGGAATGCAGACGTGTTCATCCCGCAGGTCGGCAAGCGTGGCGCCGCCATCATCGAAGCACGCGGGTCGTCTTCGGCGGCTTCGGCCGCCAACGCCGCGATCGACCACGTGCGCGACTGGATCCTCGGCAGCAACGGCAAGTGGGTCACGATGGGCGTGCCGTCGGACGGGAGCTACGGGATACCGGAGGGCGTGATCTACGGGTTCCCGGTGACCACTTCCGGCGGCGAGTGGACACGCGTGCGGGACCTCGACATCGACGCGTTCTCGCGCGGCCGGATGGACAAGACCCTCGCGGAACTCGAAGAAGAACGCGCGGGCGTCGCGCACCTGCTGACCTGATGGATTCCTCTCCGAGTCTGCGTCGAACGTGGTGCGGGCGGTGACCGGCGTCGCGTCCCCGGGCGCGCGTTTCCGTGCCGCGGTTGCGACCGAGTCTCCGCTGCAGGTGGTCGGGACGATCACGGCCTTCGCCGCTCGCATGGCCGAGCGCAGCGGATTCCGCGCCCTCTACCTGTCCGGCGGCGGCGTCGCCGCCAACTCGCTGGGCATGCCCGACCTCGGCATCAGTTCGCTCGAGGACGTGCTCACCGACATCCGACGCATCACCGACGTTTGCGCGCTGCCTTTGCTGGTGGACGCCGATACCGGCTGGGGCGGGGCGTTCAACATCGCGCGCACCGTGCGTTCGCTCGGCAAGTCGGGCGCCGCAGCGATGCACATCGAGGACCAGGTGGCGTCGAAGCGCTGCGGACACCGCCCGGGCAAGGCGATTGTGCCGCAGGGCGAGATGGTGGATCGCGTCAAGGCCGCGGTCGACGCCCGCATCGACCCCACCTTCGTGATCATGG
>JBKJSW010000394.1:0-4471 GCA_046595765.1 Ahniellaceae bacterium | reverse complement strand
GGTCGATGCCGCGGTCTCCAACATGTGCAAGGCCGTCGGCTCCCAAAGCCTGGATTGCCTGCGGGTGCGGCTCAGTTCGATCGACACCTTGTACATCGCCGGACAGAACGCGCGCGCGCGCTCGGAACTTGCGGCCATGCAGCCCGCACTCGCCGCGCAGCCGCCCTTGCTGGCGGCGGGCAATTCGTTCCACGCAATGCTGGATTTCCTGGCCAAGCCGGACGACGCAGCGCTCGCCAATGCCATCGGGATTGCGACCGAGGCAGCGAAGGCGGGCGCGCTGCCCCGGCGCAACGCGGTACGCACCTTGCTGGTGCTCGCCGAGACCATCGATACCCGCGGCAACCGTACGTATGCCGAGACCCTTGCGCGCACTGCGATCGACACGGCCGGCGACGCGATCACCGGCAACGGCATGGATCCGAGCCTGCTTTCCCTGTGGCGGGCGCGCATAGGCAACACAACGCCGGATGCCACAGTGCTCGTGAATCTTTCGACCTCGATCGGGGCGACTCACCCCTGGGTCATCGCCCACCAGACGCGCTAGCGCCAACACTTTGGAATTTCTGGCGGAAGGTGGGCAGACTGCTCACGGCGATCGCATGCGATCCCTGCCCCGCCCGCAGGGCGCTGCTGACCCAGCAAGCTCCTGTTGCGCAAACTTTTAATTCTTTGACGTGACTAGCAGGTCCGGTAATGCCCGGTGCGGGAAGACAATTGCGCTCATCTCAAGCGAAATAAAAATCAGCCTGACGCCTTCTCCATCCTTCTTTTGCGACCCCTTTTTCAGCGTAAGCTCAACGTTTTTTCAGGGTGGGGCCAACGACCATGTCCGGCGAGAAAGTAGCCAGCGGGGAGACTCCACGGCCAACCGTTTTCCTGAGCTATGCGCGAGCCGATCAGCCCCAGGCGCGGATGCTGGCGCACGCGCTGGAAGGCGCCGGGCTGCAGGTCTGGTGGGACACGCTGATCGAGGGTGGCGCCGCTTTTGCCAGGACCATTGAGACGGCGTTGGCGGCCAGCGATGCGGTGATCGTCCTGTGGTCGCAGCACTCCGTGACGTCGGACTGGGTGCTGGATGAGGCAGCACGGGGCCGCGACCTCAAGAGGCTGGTGCCGCTGTCGATCGATGGCACAGAACCGCCTCTGGGCTTCGGACAATACCAGTCGATCGCACTGGAGCACTCCAAAGGCACAGTCGCCCCGGCCTCGCTGCAGGCGGTGCTGCGCGCAGTGTTGCCGCTCGCGGGCCGCGAGGCCCTGCCGTGCCGGCCGGCCCGATCGGGTGCACAAGCGCCCGTGGATGCCTCGCGCCGAGGCGTGCTGATCGGCGGCGGTGCGATCGTAGTCGCCGCGGCCGTGGCCAGTACGGTGGGCTGGCGACGCGGTTGGTTCGACGCCCCGCGCGGTGTAGACGACCCGCGCCGCATCGCCGTGCTCCCGTTTCAGAATCTCAGCGGCGATCCCGAGCAGCGCTATTTCTCCGACGGGTTGACGTCGGAAATTCGGATACAGCTGACCCGAAACGCGTTGTTGCAGATCGCTGGTCAAACCTCATCGGAACAGGTCGGCGACGGGCGGGAAGATGTCCGTGCGGTCGCACGCGCACTCGGCGTGGACTATTTGCTTGGAGGAAATGTCCAGAAGGCAGGCAACCAGGTCAAGGTAGCCGCCGAACTCACCGACGGCACGACTGGCCTGAGTCGCTGGGCCGATAGCTGGGAGCGACCCTTGGCCGATGTATTCGCGGTGCAGTCGGAAATCGGCGCCGCCGTTGCCAGTGCCCTGTCTGCGGCGGTCGAGGACGACACCGCCAGCGGTGCGGCACTGGTCGGCGGGACCACCAATGTCGCGGCGTTCGACGCCTACCTGCATGGCCTCGCGCTCTACGAAGCCGGCATTGACGAGGACAGCGATCGCAGCGCGTTGGCCTACTTCGACCGCGCGACAACGCTCGACGAGCACTACGCCGGCGCCCACGCCGCGCGAGCGCGCGCGCTGATGGTCATAGGCAATCTCTATGCCGCCCATGAGGAACGCGTGCACGTCTTTGATTCCGCGAAGGCTGCCGCGCGTATCGCGACGACACTGGCGCAGGGGTTCGCAGAAGGGTTTTCTGCGCTCGGTTTCGCTTTGGCCGGCGGCCAGCACGACATGCGTGGTGCGCGCGGGCCGTTCGAGCGCTCTTACGCGCTGGCGCCCGGTAACGCGGATGTACTCGCCCGCTACGCAACCTTCCGCTCGAACCTTCGCGACCACGGCCGTGCGACCGAAGTGATCGTGCGCTCGGCCACGCTCGACCCGCTCAACGCGCGCACGTTTCGCTCGCAAGGCGATATCCGTTACAACGCCGGCGACTACCCCGCGGCGATCGTGGCCTACCGCAAGGCGATCAAACTCAATCCTTCGCTGGCCGGCTTCCATGCGTCGATGGGCTTTGCGCAACTGATGTCGGGTGCCGTTGACGAAGCCCGCGCGTCGTTTTCGAAGGAAGGGAGTGCGGTGCGCCGGCTGCCCGGGCTGGCAATCCTTGCGCACCGCGCAGGCGACCACGCATCGGCCGATGCCGCGCTGGCCGCGCTGATCGCCGAGTACGGCGACAAGAGTCACTACCAATACGCTCAGGTTTACGCCCAATGGGGCGACGCGGCCAAGGCCCTGGCGTCGCTGCAGGCGGCGTGGGACCTGCGCGACGGCGGCATTATGCTGATGTACGCTGACCCACTACTGACACAGCTACGCAGTACCGACGGCTACCTTGCGCTTGCGAAGGCAGTCGGCTTCACATAGTCCACAGGGGACGAGAGGAAAAGCACTAGGCGCCACGATATCGGAAAATGTCTGATGGTCGGGCTCGCGTTTGGACTGGCCCCGTGCCTGAAACCATCGAATTGAGACCTGGTCGCTTACCGGCCAGCAAGCGACGATCGCAGACTGCATGTCACCGGCGCCACAGAGCGGATTTTGGCAGGCAGAAACGTTGGTTTCTGGGACGCACCGGTGACGGCGTCGAGGTAGCTGCCAGATTCAAACCGAATAGGCTCCACAAATCCCGGGCGGTTCAAATCATTCGCCAGTGCGTTGCGTAGCAACGCTTGTGCACAGCGCCTAAGGTTGGCCCGCGTATGCCTTTAGAGTCCAATGGATGACCCAAAACAACGCAACTCTGCCCGCTTCGGTGATCGCCGAACTGCAACAACACGGCAAGATCGCGGCAATTCAATTGCTGCGCGAATTGGAGCCAGGCTTGGGTTTGGTGGGCGCTTTAGCGCGCCTTGACGCTCACCAGCTTGCCCCGAGTAGCGCGCTGCCCGCCGACATTCTCGAAATGCTACGCAGCGGCGAGCGCCTACGCGCGGTGCGCGATTTGGCTGCGCAACAAGCGCTGCCGTTGAGCGAAGCAGTGGAACAGATCGACGCGGCACTGCACGTGGATCTGCAACTCCGCGACAGTTATCTGGCCGGCTGCGGCTTGAGCGAGGTAGTCAGGATAAGCTTTCAGGACGGCCTCGCGTTCCCGTCCGGACAAGTCGCGCCGTCAAGTCACCGCTGCGTGGTGTATTGCCGAATGCCGGCCAATTGGCTAGCAGCTGGCCAGCTGAGCGGGTCGGCGCTCGAGGCGATCTACGAAATGCTGTACGGCAGCGATTGGCGCAATGGGAATTCCGACGGCTCGCGCTACGTGGTGCGCGGCGCGCAATGCGAACTGCTGAACACCGCCAGCAAGGACACACGCCCCTGGCTACACGCAGCGAACGACAGCGCCGAGCATTTTTGGTTTGCCAGAGCAATGGCAGACGGCACGGTCGCGAAAATCGAGCGCGCACTATTCTAGGCGTAACGCGCAACTGACTTGGTTCACTGCTTCCAGTAGCAGCTGCGGCGTCCGGTTTGCGACCTGCGCCGCCGCTGCCTGCGAATATTGCCCAGCCTCGTGAATCAGCTGATACGTAATCCGCGCTCGTCGCTACTGACCGCGCGGAACAATGACTGCGTACGCGACGGACAGAGCGCAAAGGAGCCAGGTAGCGCTGCGATCCGCCCTACTCCGAATCGGGCTTGCCCTGCTCCCACGCTTGACGCGCTGCCGTAGCGGTCTCGGGCACCAGCACCAGCACCTCGGCGCGCAGTGCGTCGACCGCCGCCTGCTGGCGCGCGATCGGAAACGCTGGGAGGGTCACTTTCTGCGCACCTCGGCTAAAGCTGAGATAAACCCGCGGCCCGCCGACTGGAACATTCTCGCGCTCGCGCCAACGGGTATCCCATAGGCCGAGTTGTTGCAGACGTTGGTTGAACTGGTGGCGCTGCTTGGGCGAGACGACAAATGCAGTTTCGAAACGCTGGGACGATTCGCTGTGGTCGTACCCGTGCAAGCGGATCAGCGTCCCCCTGCCGTCCGCATCGAGACGGATGTCGGTAGACCGTCGATACGGCGGCGGCACCGATCCATTGTTGCCCTGGTAGTCGACGC
>JBKJSW010000346.1:0-3452 GCA_046595765.1 Ahniellaceae bacterium | reverse complement strand
AACCGTTTCGATTTCCGCAACGTCGAGGCGAGTTTCGCACTCGACGACCAGACCATCACGTCGTCGGCCCCGAGCGAATTCCAGCTGCAGCAGATGCTCGAGATCCTGCGCGGACGCCTCGCGGCGCGCAGTATCGATGCGCGTTGCCTCAAGGTCGAAGACCCGGAGACCAACCTCGCGCGCGCGCGCCAGAGCATCAAGGTGCAGCAGGGCATCGAACAGCCGCTGGCGAAGCAGATCGTCGCCGCGATCAAGGCCGCAAAACTGAAAGTCGAAGCTCAGATCAACGGCGACAAACTTCGCGTCAGCGCCAAGAAGCGCGACGATCTGCAGGCCGCCATGGCCCTGCTGCGCAAGGGCGAATTCGAGCAACCCCTGCAGTTCGACAACTTTCGCGACTGAGCATCGCCGGCCCCGCGGTGCGGCAGGGCCGGACGGGTCAATGCGTGGCAGTGGCCGCCGAGGCCTGCACCGCGGGGTCGTCCTGGTTCTCGGCGAGCCACTCCATGGAGCGGCGCACGCGGTCGCGCCCGCTCGGATGGTCGTAGAACCAGAATTCCTCGAACGGACCCGGATCGATCTTTCGATAAGTGCTGAGGCGCATCGCGGCAGTGGCGAAACCATGCGGTTCGCGCGCCGAATCGAGTCCGAACATGTCAGCCTCGGCTTCGGCCTGGCGGACGATGGTGTTGCTGATCGGCGTCAGCGCGAACATCGCGAGTCCGAGAATCGCCATCAGCAGCGGCAGCCCCGCCGGATCTGCGCGATCGGTGATGTCGAACCGCGGACCCCATCGCCGCAGGGCCGCGTCGAGGCCGAGATGCGTCAGCCAGAGCGCGAAGGCGATGGTCAGCGTGGTGTAGACGATCAAGCGGGTGGAATGATTCAGCACGTAGTGGCCCATCTCGTGGCCCATCACCGCGAGGATTTCGGGCTTCGAGGTGCGATTGAGCAGGTTGTCATTGAGCGAGATGCGCGTGGTGCCGAACAGGCCCGACACGTTCGCGCTGATGCGCGTGGTCTGTTTCGACGCGTCGAACGCGTACACGTTGGTCGCGGGGATGCGATTGGCGCGCGCGATCGAGAGCAGTTCGTCGCGCAGCGCGCCTTGTGCCAGCGGCTCGTACTTGTTGAAGGCCGGCGAGATGTACACCGGTGCGATCACGGCGACGAGCACGATGAAGCCCAGCATGATGAAGCTCGCCCATATCCACCAGCGGTCTCCCGCGCGACGCAGCGCCGCGTACAGGAGCGCGATCAGTGGTGCACCGAGCAGGATGCCGAAGCCGAGGCCCTTGGCCGCATCGCCGAGCCACGCGGGCAGGGTCTGCGTGGCGAGCCCGTACTGGTGCTCGCGGAAAAAATCCTGGTACAGGGATAACGGCAAATCGAGCACCGCATTGGCGACGATGAACATCACGCCGAACAGCAGGGTCGAGATGAATGGTCGCGGGGTGATGCGGCGCGCCCGGTCGCGCATCCAGCGCGCGGCTCCCGAAGCGATCAGGAGCCAGGCCACCACCAGTCCGTAGAGCAGGCCCCAGAGCTGCAACCAGTAGCCGCCCTCGAAGTAGGCGTCGGATTTTGCGCGCTGCTCCGGTGTCAGCAGCGCGATATACGCATCCGTGGCTCGCGCGGCATCGAAGTCCGGCCCCGGTCGTGCGGCGTCCGGCACGTGCAGGCCGGGTGGCAGTTCGCGGGTCAGCGACTTCGGGGCGACGGCTCCGGTCGGCGCGGCCGCTGGCTCGGCTTGCGCGAATCCACTGCTGGCCGCGCATGCCAACACGAGCCAGAAAACGAGTCGGGCCCAACGACCCGGATGACTTTGAGCGTGCATTGCGACCCCCCAGGTTCTCGCGAGGGTCCAGTGTGGCGCATCGGGCTGACGGTCGCCCCTGCCGGAAGACCTTGCTCGCAGAGGTCCGCCTTCGTTCTCGGCTAAGGTTGTGGTCTCGACGGAGGAAACATTCCCATGCGTGGAAAGTTACGCGCCCTTGGCGCCTTGCTGGCACTGGTGCTGTCGGTGGCCGCGGTCGCCGACGATGTGCCGACCACGCCGGTCGTCGCCCCGACGCGGGCGCCGCTCGTGCTGCCGCCAGATTTCGAGAAGCGACTCGATGAGTTCGCGGCGCACGGCCTCGAGGACTGGAAGATCCCGGGATTCGCGGTTGCCGTCGTGCACGAAGGCCGCGTCGTGTATCGACACGGCTTCGGCGAACGCGCGCTCGGTGGCGCGGACGCGGACCCCGTCGACGCGGACACCCTGTTTGGCATCATGTCGACGACCAAGGCCATGACCGCGATGGCGATGGCGATGCTCGTCGACGAGGGCAAGGTTGCCTGGGACGATCCCGTCACGAAGCACCTGCCCTGGTTCGCCCTCGACGACAGCTACGCCACTCGCGCGGTGACCGTGCGCGACCTGCTGCGCCACAACGCGGGCGTGCCGAACGCCGACTGGCTTTGGGTCCGCGGGGATCTCGGCACGCGGCAGATCATCGAGCGGTTGCGCGCGCTGCCTGCGGCATACTCGCTGCGCAACGGATTCGTGTACCAGAACGTCATGTACCAGGTCGCCGGTGAAGTGATCGCGGCGGCATCGGGCATGCCGTGGGAGCGCTTCATCCGCACGCGTATCTTCGAGCCACTCGACATGACGCGCAGTTTCACCACGCTCGGGGCGATGCAGGCTGCGCACCCCGATAACGTCTCCACGCCCCACTTCGACATCGACCGACGTGTCCGCGCCATCGTCGATGTGCCGGTCGATCCCATTCCCGCCGCCGGCTCGGTGTGGTCCACCGCGAACGACATGGCGAAATGGATGTCCTTCCTGCTGGACGGTGGCCAGGTCGATGGCCGCGCGCTGGTGAAGCCCGAGACGTTCTCCGAACTGTTCAACAGCCAGGCGATCGTGCCGCCGGGCGAGTTTTATCCAACCCGTGCTCTGACGCGCCCGCATTTCACTACCTACGGTCTCGGCTGGTTCCTGCAGGACTATCGCGGCGAATTCGTGGCGATGCACACGGGCAGCATGGACGGCCGTACGGCGATCATCGGGCTCCTTCCCGACCGGCGCCTGGGCATCGTGGTGCTCGGCAACCTCGATCACGCCGAGTTCCGGCACGCACTGATGTGGCATGCATTCGATGTGGCACTCGGTGGCGGCACGCGTGACTGGAGCGAGAGCCTGCTCGCGCTGTACGGCGACGAGAAGCGCAAGGGCGAGGCGACCCATGCCGAGGCGGTCGCCGCGCGCGTGACCGGAACGCGACCGAGTAAACCCGTCGCGGCCTATGCCGGCGTGTACGAGCATCCGGTCTGGGGCGACGTCATCGTCGAACTGTCCGGCAACGCACTCACTTTCCGCGGTGGTACGGCCGCGGAGTCGAGGGGTCCCATGCAGCACTGGCATTACGACACCTTCGAGATCAAGCCGGGCGACGGCCGCA
>JBKJSW010000147.1:0-2877 GCA_046595765.1 Ahniellaceae bacterium | reverse complement strand
ACCAGATCTTGTACATGCCGTTGTCGAGGCAGAGGATGTCCTGCGGCCCCAGCACCTTGCGGATGTCGGCGACCAGACGCTGCGGATAGATCGGGAAGCGGTCGTCATCGGCGCCTTCGGCGAGATGCTTGTTGAGGTGTTCGCGAACCTTGTCGAAGTACGCGAAGTCCCAATGCGACTGCTTCTCGAGGCGTTGCTTGATCTTCCACACCGAATTGGCGATGTCGCCGATGACTTCCACCTGCGGGAAGTACACGGTATCGACCTCGGCCGAGAAATAATTGACGTGCAATACCGTGCGCAGCCCCTTCTGCATGAAGAAAGGCGGCTTCTCGATCACGTCGTGGCCCACGTTGATGATGAGGTCCGCCCGCTCGATCGCGCGATGCACGAAATCGCCGGCCGACAGCGTGGCGTTGCCGAGCCACAGCGGGTGGTTCTCATCGACTACGCCCTTGCCCATCTGCGTGGTGAAGAAGGGGATGCCGAGCTTGTCGACGAACTCGCGCAGCATCTTGGCGGTCGTCTTGCGATTGGCGGCCGCGCCGACCATGAGCAGGGGGCGCCTGGCGTTGGCGATCGCGTCGACCGCATGGGTGATCGACTTGTCGTCAGCGACGGGACGGCGCGAGTAGCTCTTGGGGATGAGCATCGCGTCGGTGTGTTCGTCGGCGATGTCCTCGGGCAACTCGAGGTGCGCAGCGCCCGGGCGCTCCTCCTCGGCGCGGCGGAACGCCTCGCGCACGCGTGCGGGAATATTGTCCGACGCCACGATCTGGCGCGTGAACTTGGTCAGGGGCTTCATCATGTCGACGATGTCGACAATCTGGAAATGCCCTTGCTTGCTGGCCTTGACGGGCTTCTGGCCCGTGATCATCAGCATCGGCATGGCGCCGAGTTGCGCATAGGCGGCGGCGGTCACGAAGTTGGTCGCGCCCGGCCCGAGCGTCGCCAGGCACACGCCGGCCTTGCCGGTGAGTCGCCCGTATGTGGCGGCCATGAAACCGGCGCCTTGCTCGTGGCGCGTCAGGATCAGCTTGATACTGGAAGTGCGCAACGATTCCAGGAGGTCAAGGTTCTCCTCGCCCGGAATGCCGAATACGTATTCGACGTTTTCCGCTTCGAGTGCGCGCACGAACAGATCGGAAGCTTTCATGGGGTCCCCTGTTGATCGCCGCGATCGGGTCGCTGCGACGCGTTTATCCGGAGCGCCAACAGGCGTCCGTCGCACGTCGATTGTCCCGTCTGCGGGTGGCGGCATCAATCGCTTTGTGCGACTCGCGGACCTTCGGGCGGAGGTGCGTTCCGGGACGCGTCGGCACCCGCAGTCAGGCAACCGGCGGATCGCCGTCATTGGCTCGTACCCGCAATTTCAATGTTCCGTGCGCCAGGCGCGCATCGAGGGCCTGCCCGGGGTTGACCTGGCCTGCGGACCTGACGATCGCGCCCTCGTCGGTCATCAGGATTGAATAGCCGCGTGCCAGTGTCGCCAGCGGGCCGGCCGCGCGCAGCGTGCGACCCAGTGTGTCGATTCGCGCGCGACGATCGCGCAGCGTTCGCTGCATCGCGGCAGCCAGGGATTTGCGCAGGCGGGCCTGGGCTTCGACCAACTGGCGCACGCGCGCGCGCGGCTCCCGCGCCCGTAGCCGTCGTGCGAGCAACGCAACCGCATTGAGGTGGGCTTGGCGGCGCGCCGTCCATGCGCGCCACAGCCGCGGTTTCAGTTGCTGCAGGCGCTGGCGCGCCAACCGCAGGCGCTGGTCCGCGCGCTGTGCCTGCAAACGCAGCCACAGGCGGTCCGCTCGTTGCGCCGCGTCGCGCAATTTGCGTTGCTGTACGGCGACGAGACGTTGCCGCAGATGGGTGAGCCCCTGCAACATGTCGCGGGCGTCCGGTACCAGCAGTTCTGCTGCCGCCGACGGCGTCGCCGCGCGCAGGTCCGCAACGAAATCGCTGATGCTGAAGTCGATCTCGTGTCCGACCGCGCTGATCACGGGGATGCTGGACGCGGCGATCGCACGCGCGAGCGCTTCGTCGTTGAAGGCCCATAGATCCTCGAGCGAGCCACCGCCGCGTGTCAGGAGGATCACGTCGTGGCGTCCTGTACTGGAGAGGTCGCGCAAGCGCTGGGCGATGGTCGCCGCGGCACCCTCGCCCTGAACGGGCACCGGTACCAGGTCGACCTCGACCAGCGGGAACCTGCGGCGCAGGACCGAAAGCACGTCGCGAATCGCCGCACCGGTCGGCGAAGTCAGGATCGCGATGCGTCGTGGCAGTCGTCGCAGCGTGCGCTTGCGCGTGGTGTCGAACAGTCCCTCCGCCGCGAGTCGCGATTTGAGTTCCTCGAACTCGCGCCGCAGTGCCCCTTCGCCCGATTCCTCGACGTGTTCCACAACCAGCTGGTATTCGCCGCGCGCCTCGTAAAGCGTCACCCGGCCGCGCACCAGAACCTGCATGCCATCGCGTGGGAGCACTCGCATGCCCGTGGAGCGCGATTTGAACATCGCGCAGCGCACCTGCGCGTTGGCGTCCTTGAGCGTGAAATACCAGTGACCCGAGCGATGCGCGAGGAAGTTCGAAATTTCCCCCTCGACCCACACCAGCGTCAGGACGTCCTCGAGCACCCCTCGCGCGACGGCGTTGAGCCGCGAAGGCGTGAAGACTTCACCCGTTGGAGCGGTTGTACTTGTCGCGTGCGCGCTGCGTTGCATCAGGCGATTCTAGAGGGCAGGCGGCGTGCGTCGGTGAATCCTGCGGACATTCCTGGACTCAACGATCCACGGGCGAGTGCTACCGCACCGGAGTTTCGCTGCGTGCAAACGCCTCCAACAGCGCCGACAACACGGCTTCGGGCGCCTCCAGCTGCGGATAGTGACC
>JBKJSW010000075.1:0-4435 GCA_046595765.1 Ahniellaceae bacterium | reverse complement strand
CTGCGCGCGCTGCATGCGTTCGCGCAGTTCCGGCGCAAATGCACTGGTGTCGCCGATGAACTGCATGTTCACGCCGTTCTCCGCGAGTCCGTCGACCTCGCGGTCGAGTGCGCGCAGGAACAGGTCCATCAATGCGCCGACCTCGGCGGCAGGTCGCGCCCAGTTTTCGCTGGAAAACGCGAACAGGGTCAAGGCGCCGATCTTGCGGCGCATGCAGTGCTCGATGGTCTTGCGCACAGCCTTGACGCCGGCGCGATGACCAAACGTGCGCGGTCGCCGGCGCAGCGTGGCCCAGCGTCCGTTGCCGTCCATCACGATGGCGATATGGCGCGGCAGTGCCGAGTCGGCGGGCTCTTGCGGGATGGCGTCGCGAACCGCCATCACATCGCCAACAGTTCTTTTTCCTTGTCCCGCACGACCTGGTCGACCTCCGCCACCCAGTGATCCGTGAGTTTCTGCACGTCCTTCTCGGCGCGCCCCTCCTCGTCCTCGGTAATGGCCTTGTCCTTCAGCAGTTCCTTGACGTGATGCATGGCGTCGCGGCGGATGTTGCGCACCGCGATCTTCGCGTTCTCGCCCTCATGTGCCACGTGCTTCGACAACTCCCGGCGCCGTTCCTCGGTCAGGGCCGGCAGGTTGATGCGGATGACCTGGCCCGCAGTGGTCGGCATGAGCCCGAGATCCGACTTCATGATCGACTTTTCAACCGGACCGACCATTGGTTTTTCCCAAGGGGTGATGACCAGCGAGCGCGCGTCCGCGACCGCGATGGTCGCGACCTGCGACAAGGGTACGTCCGATCCGTAGTAGTCGACACGCAGATGCTCCACCAGCGCGATGCTCGCGCGCCCGGTGCGCAACCGGGTGAGGTCGTGGCGCAGGGCCTCGACACTCTTGGTCATGCGGGCTTCCGCGTCTTTCTTGATTTCGTTGATCATGCATCCTCCAGGATTGCGTTGGACCCCGACTCGCCCATGGCAGGCAGGCGAGGGGATTCGGCGTTGCGCGGTGCGGCGCCAGCGGGGTGAAAATGCCGCGGGTCAGCCGGTCGACTGCCCGCAGTCTACGGAATCAGGCCACCGTCCCCAAAATGCTTCTAGGCATGCGCGTCCACCAGCGTGCCGATCGACTCCCCGCACACGATCCGCAGCAGGTCGCCCGGGCGGCTCATGTCATAGATGCGCATGGGCAGCCCCTCTCCGCGCGCCAGCGAAATCGCGGAGGTGTCCATGACGTCGAGCTTGCGGGAGATCACGTCGTCATACGAGACGTGCGGGATGCGCTTTGCGCCGGGAACCTTGTTGGGGTCCGCGTCGTAGATGCCGTCGACCTTCGTCGCCTTGAGCATGAGGTCGGCGCCGATCTCGATCGCGCGCAGCGCGGCGGCGGAATCGGTGGTGAAGAATGGATTACCGGTGCCCGCCGCGAACAGCACGATGCGGCCCTTTTCGAGGTGCCGGATGGCGCGGCGCCGGATGTAGTCCTCGCACACCTGGTTGATCTTGATCGCGCTCATGACCCGCGCGTACGCGCCGAGCTTCTCCAGGGCGTCCTGCATCGCCAGCGCGTTGATGACCGTCGCCAGCATGCCCATGTGATCGCCGGTGACGCGGTCCATTCCTGCGGCCGCAAGACCGGCGCCGCGGAAGATGTTGCCGCCGCCTATGACTACGCCGACCTGGGCTCCGTGCGCCACCAGTTCGATGACTTCGCGTGCAAGCCGCACGATCACCTTGGGATCGATGCCGTAATCGGTCTCTCCCATGAGCGCTTCGCCCGAGAGCTTGAGCAGGATGCGGCGGTACTTGAGCTCGGGCAACGACACGGCAACTCCAACAGGTCAGCGGACGGGCAAACAGCGAAAGTCTACCGCACGCTTTGCTGCTGCCGCGCCCGATCCGGGCCCTCCCTCGCGGGCGTCGTCATTTCCAGAAACGAATCGTGGCCCAGGGCACATGGTCGCGCGCGCGGCCGACTGTTGTGCCGGCGTTCCGCGGTCACCGCGCCCAGGAAACTGTCTGATGGCGCGATCCGTGGATCGCCGCCAGGTCAGAGGGTCTTGTAGATGGAAGTAACGAGCTGCTCCGGCGTGATGAAAGTCTTGCCGAGCGCTGCGTCGGTAGCCCGTGTCGGTTTCGCCGCGATGACTTCCTCGAGGGTCTTGCCCTCGCGTTTGAGTGCGGCGATGCGGTCGCGGTAGGCCGTGTACATCTGGCCGTAGGTCGCCAGCTGGGCGCGATTGCTGACCGGACCGTGGCCCGGCACGATCAGCGTGTCCTTGTCGCTCAGCGCGAGCCCGCGTTCGACGGCGGCAAGCACGCCGCCGATGCTGCCGCCCGAATCCACGTCGATGAAGGGATACAGCCCGTTGAAGTAAATGTCACCCATGTGCAGGACATTGGCCTTCTCGAACTTCACCAGCGCGTCGCCGTCGGTGTGGGCGTGCGCAACGTGCCAGACGTGCACGTCGTCGCCGTTGAGGTGCAGGCTGATGTCGCTCGCGAAGGTCACCACCGGCAGCGACACCTTCGACGCCGGCGGCACGTTCTCACCGAGCAGGAGTTGACCCGCGGCCATGCGCTTGCGCACGTTGTCGTGCGCAACGATCACCGCGCCGGCCTTGCCGAGATCCTCATTGCCGCCGGTGTGGTCGCCATGCCAGTGCGTATTGATCACGAAACGCGGCGGCTGCGCGCTGAGTTTTGCGAGAGCGGCCAGGATCTTTTTCGTCAATGGCGCGTACTGGTCGTCGATGATGAAGACGCCGTCGGCCCCTTGGCTGGCGACGATGTTCCCGCCCGCGCCGGTGAGCATGTGGGTGCCGCCGCGCAGCGGCGCGCTCTTGATCTCGACTGCGGAAAAATCGCGTTGTGCGAAGGCGAGCATCGGCAGGGCGGAGGCGACAAGGGCAATCGAACGGGCAAAGCGCATGGGACTGGCCGGCAATGGAGACAGCCCCAATTCAACCACGGGCGGGGCTCGCCGTGGAGAGCCGCGCCCAGTTGCCAGGCACGACGCTTTCGCAGGCGCGCCGGTATGGTCAAATGGTGCGGCCCGGCCCCACCGGGAATCTTGCGCGCCGCGTCGGGACGGGCCATGGCGCGTGCCGCGGGAGTCACCGCTCCGACTCGGGACGCACGCCACGGTCCCACGCACTCCAGGCAGGGCGATGAATCCATGCACCGTGGCACTTCTCTGCACCCTGCTCGCGTGCCCGGCGACCGGCGCCCGCGCAATGGGAGTTGGCTCCGACCAGATCCTGGTCAACCAGGCGCCCGTGATCACGACGACGCCGAGCTCGCCCGCGACCGCGGATGTGCAGTACGTCTATGACGCCGATGCCACCGATCCGGACGGGCCTTCTCAAACATGGAGCTTTCAGACCGCCAGCCACACCTGCGGCGGCTCCATCGCAGCCGCCACGGGCGTATTCACTTTCACGCCCGCCGGACCTACGCCGCCGCAGCCAAGCTGCGTCATTTCGATCAAGGTGTGCGATGGCGCGCTGCAGGAACTCTGCGGATTCCAGACCTTCACGATCCAGTTGGTGGGCTCGAACGTGGCGCCGGTGATTACCAGCAGTCCCAACGTCAGCGTTCCCGAGAACCAGACCGCGGCGATTACCGTGACCTCCAACGATCCCGACGGCGGGCCACCGGTCTATTCGCTCATCGGCGGCTCCGATTTCCCTTCGTTTTCGATCGGCTCCGGCACGGGCGTACTGACCTTCGTTACGGCACCTGACTTCGAGATCCCGGGCGACGCGAACGCGAACAACGTCTACGAGATCACCGTGCAGGTGTCCGACGGCGCCGGCGGCACGGCGATGCAGGCGATCGGCGTGACGGTGACCAACGCCAACGATCCTCCGGTCATCACCAGCAGCGACTTCGCCAGCGTCGCCGAAAACCAGACCGCAGTGCTGACCGTCACGTCGGTCGATCCCGACGGCGGCGCACCGACGTACTCGCGCGTGGGCGGCGTTGACGTCGCGAAGTTCGCGATCGGTTCGACGAACGGTGTCCTCACGTTCGTGGTGCCGCCCGACTTCGAAGTGCCGACCGATGTGGGCGGCGACAATCTGTACGAGCTCACGGTGCAGGTCTCCGATGGCAACGGCGGCAGCGCCACCCAGCAGATCGTGGTGCAGGTGACTGATGTCAACGAATCGGCGGTTCCTACCAACCTGTCGGCGGCCGAGAGCTACACCGAGGACACGCCGCGCAACCTCGTCGATATCGTGATACCCGGCGCGGCCAACGCGACGGTGACACTGAGGCTGTCGAATGTCGCCGCTGGCGCGCTGACCACGGCTACCTCGGGCAGCGTGACCTCGACCTTCAACACAGGCACCGGCACCTGGACGGCTTCGGGTCCGGTCGCGAACGTCAATACGCTGCTCGCGGGCGTCACCTACAACCCCGCTGCCCACTTC
>JBKJSW010000071.1:0-7711 GCA_046595765.1 Ahniellaceae bacterium | reverse complement strand
GGTTGTGGTGCCGCTCACGGTGTGGGTGGTGCGACGCAGCCCCGCCGCCAACTGGTTCGCATGGGCGCTGGCGATCCCTTCGATCGCACTGACGCTGGCGGCGGTGTTGTTCGCGCGCGAAGACCTGCTGCCGTTCTCGGCCCTGCTCGAATCGATCCTGTATTTCTATGCGGCGGGCAGCCTCATTGCCTACATGTTGCACGACCATCGCGTCACCGCCGACGAGCTGTTCGCAGCCGGCGCGACTTTCACGCTGCTCGGTTGGGGTTTTGCGTACGCCTATTTCGCCTGCCAGGCGTGGGTGCCGGGCAGCTTCGTGGGCTTCTCCGAGCCAGATCGCCCGCGCGAGTGGATGGAGTTGCTGTTCCTGAGCTTCACCAACCTGTCGGCCACCGGTCTCGGCGACGTGCTGCCGATCAGCGCTCCCGCACGCGCGCTCGCCATCCTCGAACAGATTGCCGGCGTCGGCTACGTGGCCGTGGTGGTATCGCGGCTGATCGGCCTCTCGCTGTCGCGCCAGCAACAGGCCTGATCCTGGCGCGCTAGAAGTGCGGTTTCTCGGCGTCGGGTGTTGCGTTGAAGCGCGCCTGCGCATCGACCAGCACCTCGCGCGCGGCGGCCGCGTCGCCCCAGCCATCGAGTCGCACCCACTTGCCCTTCTCGAGATCCTTGTAGTGCTCGAAGAAGTGGCCGATGCGATCAAGCCAGTGCTGCGAGACCTGCGCGATGTCGTCGATGTGCGCATAGCCGGAGAAGGCCTTGGGAATCGGCACGGCGATGAGCTTCTCGTCGCCGCCAGCCTCGTCGACCATGCGCAGCACGCCGACGGGCTTGCAGCGGATCACCGCTCCCGGAATGAGCGGCAGCGGCAGCACCACGAGCACATCGGCGGGATCGCCGTCGCCGCAGAGCGTGTGCGGTACGTAGCCGTAGTTGCAGGGGTAGCGCATCGAGGTGGACAGGATGCGGTCGACGAAGATCGCGCCGGTGGCCTTGTCGACTTCGTACTTCACCGGTTCCGCGTCTTTCGGAATCTCGATGATGACGTTGATCTCGCGCGGGAAATCGCGGCCGCTGGGTACTCGTTCGAATGACATGGCATCAGGCTCGAATGGGTCGTTTTTTGTAGAGCCGAGCTTGCTCGGCTGGAGGATCCGCGAGGCAACGGCAGCGGAGCAAGCTCCGCTCTACGACGGGAGGGGCGACAGACGTCCGCCCCACGCATGATGATTATCGCGGTGCGTAGGCGCGCAGGAACATGTCGACCACGCCGGCGACCAGCGCGTCGATCGTGTCGGCGTCGATGGTCGAAGGCAGGCCGATCAGCCGACAGAAGTGCGATTCGCCCTTGAGCATCGCGAAGAACTGGCCCGCCGCCGCGGTCGCGTCGCCGACGTCGAGTCGTCCTGCAGTGGTAGCGGCGCGCAGGAAGCTCGCAAATTCCTCGATGGTGCGGCAGGGCCCTGACGCATAGAAGGCGCGGGCGAGATCGGTGTCGGGCTGCGCCTCGGCGATCAGCACGCGATGCAGCGCGAGCGCCTTGTCGCTGAAGATCAGCGTGCGAAAACCGCGGGCGATGCCGAGCAATTGGGTACGGAGATCGCGATCGGCCGCAAACTCGAAGGCCACGTGGGGCAGGTTGGCGTCGCAGTGGGTCTCGATGGCCGCCCGGAACAGCCCTTCCTTGTCGCCGAAGTGGCTGTAGACCGTCAGCTTGGAAACGCCGGCCGCCTGCGCTACCGAATCCATGCTAGTGGCGGTAAATCCTTGAGTCAGAAAGAGTTCCTGGGCCGCGTCCAGCACCGCCTGACGCTTCTCCAGGTCCTTGGGCCGGCCCGGTCCGAGTGGTTTGGGGATCGAATTCATTAAAATACTATACAGTACAGTTTGGTTGAATTACCATACGCGCCAGTTCACTAAGAGCGACGCGGTCATGTTGCGATCCTCGAGTCTTTGTTCATCCGGGCAGGTTCATTCGGGCCTGCTCGCGTCCGGCAATGCGCGGCTCGTGGCACTCGCCATCGCCGCAGCGGTGTTGGCGGGTTGCGGTTCGCAAGCGGCACCCGCTCCGCAGGCGCGTCCCGCGATTGTCGTGCAACCGCAGTCGGCCGGCGCGCTGCAGGCGCAGACGTACTCAGGCGAAGTGAAGCCGCGCTACGAGGCGAGCGTGGGCTTCCGTGTCGGTGGCAAGATCGTCGAACGCAGCGTCGACGTGGGCGCAAAAGTCATCAAGGGCGCATTGCTGATGCGGCTCGATCCGAGCGACACCGCCCTCGGCGCCGCTGCGGCCACCGCCGGCCGTGCGCAGGCAGAGGCCGACCTTGCGCTGGCGAAGGCGGAGCTCGAGCGCCACCGCGCGCTCTACACGCGAAAATACATCTCGAAATCACTGCTCGATGTGCGCCAGGCGGCATACGACGCCAGCGCGGCGCGCGCGCGGCAAGCGCGCGCGCAGGCCAGCGAAGCCGGCAACCAGGCCGCCTACGCGACCCTGCGCGCCGACAGCGATGGCACCGTGACGGCAGTGCTCGCCGATGCAGGCCAGGTCGTCGCTGCCGGCACGCCGGTGTTGCGCATCGCGCGCGAAGGCGAGGTCGAAGTCGCCATCGACGTCCCCGAGAGCCGCGTGGCCGAGTTCGCGGTCCAGCAGCCCGCGCAGATAGAGGTCTGGGCGCTCGGCAAAGCGCGCCGCACCGGCACGGTGCGTGAGGTGTCGCCGCAGGCCGATCCCATGTCGCGAACCTATCCCGTGCGCATCGCGCTGGACGACCCGAGTGGACTCAAGTTCGGCATGACGGCCCGCGTCGGCGTCGCGCGCGCCTTGCCGGCCGGCGAAGTACTGGTGCCGCTCGCGGCGATCGACGAGCTCGATGGCAAGACCGCCGTGTGGCGCGTCGAACCGGCGACTTTCAAGGTCGAACGCCGCGCGGTGGGCGTGATCAGGTATCGCGAGGATGGCGCGCTCGTGACGGGCCTCGATGCCGATGCGTGGATCGTTGCGGCGGGCGTGCACAAACTCGACCCCGGCCAGGTGATCGCGCCGATCGACGCGAAGAACCGCGCCGTTTCTCTCACCGGCAAGGGCGCCGGCGGCGCCGGCCGTCCGGTGGCGGAATTGTAGGAGCGCCGCGAGGCGCGATGCCGCACCACGCAGGATCCGATCGCGCCTTGCGGCGCTCCTACAAACGCGGCATGACACGGGGACATCGATGAGCGCATTCAACCTGTCCGCATGGGCGCTGCGCAATCGCGCGCTGGTGCGCTATTTCATGCTGGTGTTCGCGGTCGTCGGTGCCTGGGCCTACTTCCAGCTTGGGCAGTCGGAAGATCCGCCCTTCACCTTCAAGGCAATGGTGATCCGCACGCAGTGGCCGGGTGCGAGCGCCGCCGAAGTCGACCGGCAGATCACCGATCGCATCGAGGCCAAGCTGCAGGAGCTGTCGAGCGCGGAATACATCCGCAGCTACTCGCGCCCGGGTGAGTCGCAGATCGTGTTCGTTTCGCGCGACGACATGGTGTCGCGCGAGCTTCCGGCACTGTTCTACCAGGTGCGCAAGCGCGTGACCGACATGCGCCACACACTGCCCGCGGGCGCGATCGGTCCATTCTTCAACGACGAGTTCGGCGACACCTTTGGCAATATCTACGCCTTGCACGGCCGCGGTTACGACTACGCGACGCTCAAGGACTACGCGCAGCGCGTGCAGCGCGAACTGTTGCGCGTCGACGACGTTGCGAAGGTCGAGCTGGTCGGTTTGCAGGACCAGCGCATCTGGATCGAACTCGACAACGCCAAGATCGCGACGCTCGGCGTGCGCTTCGAGGAGGTGCTGGCCGGGCTCGCCGCGCAGAATGCGGTGGTGCCGGCCGGCGCCTTCGAGACCCCGACCGATCGCATCCACCTGCGCACCGATGGTGCGTTCCAGTCGCTCGACTCCGTTGCCGCGATGCCGATTCGCGCCGGTCAACGCACCTTCCGGCTCGACGATCTCGCCGTGGTGAAGCGGGGCTACGCCGACCCGGCGCAACCGAAGGTCCGTTTCAAGGGCGAGGATTCGGTCGGCCTCGCCGTCTCGATGGCGGCCGGCGGCGATATCGTGCGCCTCGGTGCGGACCTCGACCGGGCCGTCGCGGGCTTCTCGAAATCCCTGCCGGTGGGGCTCGAACTCGATCGCGTCGCCGACCAGCCGCGCGCGGTGAAACGTTCCATCAAGGAGTTCGTGCGCGTACTGGGCGAAGCGGTGGTGATCGTGCTGATCGTGAGTTTCATCGCGCTGGGCCTGCGCACCGGCACGGTAGTCGCGCTGTCGATCCCGCTGGTGCTGGCGATGACGTTCGCCGCGATGTACTACTTCGACATCGCGCTGCACAAGATCTCGCTCGGTGCGCTCGTGGTCGCGCTCGGCCTGCTGGTCGACGACGCCATCATCGCCGTCGAGATGATGGCGGTGAAACTCGAGGAAGGACTCGACCGCGTCGAGGCGGCCGCGTTCGCCTATCGCAGCACCGCATTCCCGATGCTGACCGGCACGCTGGTCACCGCGGCCGGCTTCCTGCCCATCGCGACCGCGGCTTCGGGCACCGGCGAGTACACGCGCTCGATCTTCCAGGTCGTGACGATCGCGTTGCTGCTGTCGTGGATCGTGGCGGTGGTCTTCATTCCGTACCTCGGCTACCGGCTGCTGCCGGACGGGCATGGCGCGCGCTCGAACACCGAGGGCGGGCACCATGACCCTTACCAGAAGCCCTTCTATCGGCGCTTCCGCGGGGTGATTGACTGGACTCTGACGCACCGTTGGCTGGTGATCGGTGCGACCGCGGCACTGTTTCTGTTGTCGATCGTCGGCTTCCGCTTCGTCGAGCAGCAGTTCTTCCCCGCCTCCACGCGCCTGGAACTCATGGTCGACCTCAAGCTGCCGGAAGGGTCGTCGCTGGCCGCGACCGCCACGGAAGTGCGCAAGCTCGAGGCGAAGCTCAAGGCCGACGCGGATATCGAGAGCTTCGCCGCCTATGTCGGCACGGGTTCGCCGCGCTTCTACCTGCCGCTTGACCAGCAGTTGCCGGCAGCGAGCTTCGCGCAGTTCGTGCTGCTGACCCACGACATCGATGCGCGCGAACGCGTGCGGGCGCGCCTCATCAAGTTGTTCGAGCAGGACTTCGCCAACGTACGCGGACGCATCTCGCGCCTCGAGAACGGACCGCCGGTCGGCTTCCCGATCCAGTTCCGCGTGTCGGGCGAGGACATCCCCACCGTGCGCAGGCTTGCGCGCGAACTCGCCGCTGGCGTGCGGCGCAATCCGCAACTCGCCAATGTGCACCTGGACTGGGACGAGCCCAGCAAGGTTGTGCGCATGCGCCTCGACCAGGACCGCGCACGTCTGCTCGGCATCTCCTCGGAAGCGCTCGCGAAGTTCCTGCAGAGTTCGGTGAGCGGCGAGCGCGTCAGCCAGTACCGCGAGGACGACGAGCTGATCGACATCGTGCTGCGCGGCCCCGCCGACGAACGCGCGCAGCTCAGTTTGCTGGCTGACCTGGCGGTGCCGACCACCAATGGCACCACGATCTCGCTCAGGCAGATCGCCGACATCGAATACGGTCTCGAGGACGGCGTGATCTGGCGCCGCGACCGCCTGCCCACGGTGACCGTGCGCGCGGACCTCTACGGCAAGGTGTTGCCGGCCACCGTGATCACGCAACTCGCGCCCGAACTGGATGCCTTGCGCGCCAGGCTGCCGCTCGGTTATCGGCTCGACATCGGTGGCACGGTCGAGGATTCCGGCAAGGGTTCGAAGTCGGTGGCGGCCGGCGTGCCGCTGATGCTCGCGGTCATTACCACGCTGCTGATGTTGCAGCTGCGCAGCTTCTCGCGCACGGCACTGGTGCTGGTCACGGCGCCGCTCGGGCTCATCGGCGTCACCCTGTTCCTGGTCGTGTTCCGCGTGCCGTTCGGTTTTGTCGCGATGCTCGGAACGATCGCGCTGTCCGGAATGATCATGCGCAACTCGGTGATCCTGGTCGACCAGATCGAACAGGACATCGCCGCGGGCCACCCCCGATGGCAGGCAGTGGTGGACGCCACCGTGCGGCGCCTGCGCCCCATCGTGCTGACCGCGCTGGCCGCGATCCTGGCGATGGTGCCGCTGTCGCGCAGCGTGTTCTTCGGGCCGATGGCGGTCGCCATCATGGGTGGACTCACGGTCGCGACGGTGTTGACGGTGCTGTTCCTGCCTGCGCTGTACGCCGCGTGGTTCCGGGTGAAGCGCGACGAGCCGCCGCGCCAGATCGACGGAAATCCGCGCCGCGACGCGGTTCCGGTGACTTCCGGCACTTTGTGAAATCACCGCTGTCAACGATGCTGCGCTTGTTGTCCGGCCTCGCGCGCCATAGCCTTTTCATCCCTCTCCTCCGCGGGAGGGAACGAGGGAAAGGGTTCGAGTTTGCCGCATGCGTGAGTTGGACTACGGCCCTCGGCAAATTCCTGGCCTCTCCCCCAACCGTCTCGCCGCGGGAGTGGGGTGCAACGCGCAAGTTCGATCGTGCAACAAGTCATTCCGGATTGAGGTCGTGATTGCAATGAATGCTGAGCTGGAACGCGCGCGCTTCAACATGGTCGAGCAGCAGGTGCGTCCCTGGGATGTCCTGGATGCGCGCGTGCTCGCGACGCTGTCGAAAGTGCATCGCGAGGACTTCGTGCTGCCGCGCCTGCGCAGGGTCGCCTTCGCCGACAAGGAGCTTCCGATCAACGACCGGGAAGTCATGATGAAGCCGATCGTGGAAGGTCGCCTGCTGCAGGTGCTGCAAGTCGCGCCGACCGATGCGGTGCTCGAGATCGGCACCGGCAGCGCATTCGTCACCGCCTGCCTTGCCGAACTCGGTCGCGTGGTCACCAGTGTCGAGATCGATGGCGAACTCGCGCGCAAGGCGCGCCTGCGGCTCGCCGAGGCGGGATTCGCCAACATCGACGTGCGCGAAGGCGATGCGCTGGCCAACTTCGTGCCGTCGCAGACGTACGACGCGATTGCGGTAACCGGCGCCGTGTTCCAGGTGCCGAGCGCGTGGCGCGAGTGGCTGTCGCCCGGCGGCAGATTGTTCGTCATCCGCGGCGAGTCGCCGGTGATGGAAGCTTTGCTGATCACACGCGAGGCCGACGGCTTCCGTGAAGAGAGCATCTTCGAAACCGACATGCCGTACCTCGTCGGCGGCGCGCCGCCGCCCCGCTTCGTGCTCTGAGCCGACGCTCCAACCACTCTCCCGAATTTCCCAGGACCCCCATGTCACGCATCCCGCGCCTGTTGCCCCTCACCGTTGCTGTCGCCCTCGCCGTGCTTGCAGCGCCAGGCGGCGCGGCAACGCTCGACCTGCTCGGCGCATACGATCTGGCGCGTCGCAACGATCCCGTGCTGTCCGCCGCTGAAAACCGCGCGTTGTCGGTTGGAGAGGGCGTCGCGCAGTCGCGCGCCGCGCTGCTGCCCCAGATCTCCGGCACGGCGGGCACCGACCGCACCAAGGGCGATGGCACGTCTCCGCAGTTCGACCCGGAAACCGGGCAGCTGATCAGCCAGAGCTTCGACGTCGACACCGAGAGCACGAGTTACGGCATCCAGCTGCGACAGAGCGTATTCGACTGGGCCAACTACACGCGGCTGCGCGGCTCGCGCGCGCTGGCCGCGCAGGGCGATGCGCTGCACCAGCAGGCTGAAGACGCCCTTTA
>JBKJSW010000025.1:0-7924 GCA_046595765.1 Ahniellaceae bacterium | reverse complement strand
CCGATGATCGGAATCTGGGAAAGCAGCGGCACGCCGCCCTTGAAACGATCCGCCTCATCGCTGATGAGTCCGCCCAGCATCACCGTCTGGCCGCTCTGCACGGCAATCTCGGTTTCGAGCGTGCGCTTGTTGACCGAGACGTTGCCGGCCACCGCCGTGTCGGCGGCACCGGGGGTGCTCTTCTCCTGCTTGATCTCAAGGTAGACCAGGCCGCCCGGATTGACGCGCGGGGTCACGTCCAGCGTGATGCCGGTGTCGCGGAACTGCACATAGCTGCTGCCGATGCCGGGATTGAGGCCGGGATTGTTCGGGTCGGTGCCGCCGACATTGCCCGTGTTGACGAATGAACTGACCACCGGGATCTGCGTGCCGACGTTGATATTGGCGCTCTTGTTGTTGAGTACCACCACGGAGGGGGCGGCGAGCACTTCGACTTCGCCCTCGGACTGCAGCGTGCTGATGAAGAGGTCCGCGTTGTCGCTGAGGAAGGTCCAGGCCACGCCGGATGGCGTGATGCTGCCGCCAAGGCTCGACAACCCGCCGCGGTCAACGCCGTCCGGGAGCGTCGCCGGGCCGGGACCCCGGAAATTCTCGAAGTACGACTGCACCCCGAAACTGAACTTGTCGGTGAGCGTGACCTCCAGGAACCGGGCTTCGATGTGTACCTGCAGGGGGACGACGTCGAGGCGACGGATCGCGGACTCGATCGAGTCGTACTGGTTCGAGGTGGCCTTGATCAGCAGCGCGTTGGATTCCTCGATCGACGTGATGCGGATGTTGTCGCTCTCGACGATGCTGATGCCGCCGCCGGTATTGCCGCCGGACTGAGCGAGCGAGCCGTCCGGCGCCGCCACGACCGGCGCCTGGGTGACGGCGCGCTCGCGGGCCACTTCCTTCTGTTGATCCCTGGTGCCGCGATTCATCGAACTGATCTCGACCGACTCGACACCCGGCGTCACCGCGCCGATGGCGGCGGGTGCGCCGCCCTTCGACGACGAACCGGAGGAACTGAAGATGTCCGTGAGCTTCTCGGCGAGATCGGTCGCCTTGACGTTCTTCACGTAATAGACGAACAGCTGCGCCGCAGCGCCGCTGCCGCGATCGAGCTTGCCGATCCACTCCTCGGCCTGCTTGAGGTATTCCGGCTGGGGTGTGATCACCATGACCGAGTTGGTGCGCTCGATCGGCAGGAACCGGAACATGCCTGCCATCGGCGTTCCGGCCGCATCTCCGAATACTTTCTCGAGCTCCGGGACGATGGTCTTCGCTTCGACCTGTTCCAGCGGGAAGATGCCGACGGACATGCCCTTGAGCCAGTTCACGTCGAATACGCTGATGGTCTCGAGGTAATTGGTCAGGTCGGCGCGGGTGCCGCCGAGCACGAGGATGTTGCGCGCATTGTCGGAACGCACGACCGCGCCTGGCCGGATGTATGGCGCGAGGATCTTCTCCATTTCCGTCGCGGAGATGTACTTGAGCGGCACGACGCGCAACTCGTAGCCGCGCGCGCTGGCGGCGGGCCCGATGCGTGGCGTGAGGTTCCCGGGAATCGCCTGGTTGATAGGCGTGACCGTGTAACGACCATCGCGATACACGAGCGTCGCGTTGTTCCAGGACAACAGCATTTCGAGCACGCCCATGGCCTGGTTGGGCGTGATCGGCTGCGCGGTGGAGAAGGTCACGTTGCCGGCGACGCCGGGCGCGATGACGTAGTTTTCCTGCAGCACGTCGCCCAGGATGGCCTTGACCACTTCCTGGATAGGCACGTTTTCCCAATTGAAAACGACATTGCCGCCGGCCGGGGTCGAGGCGGGACGTCGCGCGGCGGCCTGCGGGTTGATGAACTGGCCGGTGCCGATCTTCACTTCCGCACGGGGCGGCGGGGGCACGGCGCGTGGCGGGTCGGACATTTCTCCGATCGCATCGACACCGGTCACGCTGGCCGGGGGCGCTGTCGGCACGGTGGCGACGCCCGCCGACGGCGCGATGCGTGGCTCGGCCCGGACAGGGCTTGCGACCGGCCGCTCCGAGGCCGTGCGGGCCGGGATGCTGCCGCATCCCGCTACGACGGTCACCAGCAACGTCGCGAACAGCAGGCGGACGCGTGCGGCGTGAGTCGGATGAACAGGCTTTGCCGCTGGGATCATGGGAATCTCGTTGTTGCCGGGCATCATGTCGAAACGTCCGGAGCGTGCAGATCGAGGCGCGCCGGCCGCGTCAAGCGTAGCGTCCGATTCGTCCGGGGCGTCATTTCTGGGGTTGCTGCTGCATGAGTCTCGCCGCCTCTTCACGCAATTGGCGACGGCGTTCTTCGATCCGCTGGCGGATCGATTCAGCGACTTCGGGTTGTTCCGCAGGTTCGACCGCGGATCCGCCGGCCGGTTCAACTGCCTGGCTCGATCCACCGGAAGCCTGGGCCCCGCCGGCCTTGCCGGGATCCGGCAACTGAGGAACGACGCCCTGGGGTGTAGCCATGCCGTCGGCCCTGGGGGGCGCGGCCGGCTGGCCCATCGGAGTCGCCGATCCCACCATCGCGGAAGGTTGCGCCGCAGGCGCTCCGGCCTTGTCGACCGCCAGTTCGAGTTCCTGCCGGCCTTGGCCCTGCGCCTCGAATATCGCCTTGCGCGGCTCCAGCTCGACGAGCTTCCAGCCAGCGAGCGCACCGTCGAGCTCGGTCCCGAGGCGCACGCGCAAGCCCTTGCCGGAAGCGTTTTCTCGGATCATCGCCAGCTTGACGTTCGGCATGAGGATGACGCCAGTGAGCTGCGCATCGAGCGCGGCCACGGTCGCGACGGGGGTTTCGGTGGTCTCCGCATCGACCGGGGTAGGTTTACGGTCCTCGTTGAACAACGGCCGCTGCAGCAGCTCGTCATAGGTCGAGAAAGGTTTGAGACCCGCGCTCCGCCGCGCACCGGCGTCCATCGGGAGGCGCTCGTGCGCGAGCTCGCCGAGGGGCGCGAGGCCGTAACCGTCGCCCAGCCCGAACTTCTGCGCGACCAGGACGGCCGCGAGCAGCAGCGAGGCGCTGCCGAGACCCAGGAGGAGTCGCTGCGCGCGGGTCATGTCCGACGCGGCTCGCTCTCGGTGGTGGCGGTCTTGTTGCGCAGGTAACCGTAGACGTTGAAGCGCACGTCGAGCGTGCTCAACGCCTTGCCGGTCTGAGGGTCGCGATACCCGGCCCAGCGCGCGATCTGCGTTTCGTCCACGAACAACATGGGCTGGCCACTCTCGAGCTTGTGGATGATGGGCGCCAGTTCCTCGTAGCTGCAGCGCAGTCGCACAGTGAGCACGACTCGCTCGAAGGGTTCCTCCTCGGTGCCGCGCATGGGCGTCTTGCCGAGCACCTGGCAGGTTTGCGCACTGCGCGCGAATTCCGCCACTACCTGGTCCACGCGCTGCGCAAGACCGGCGCCCGCCGCGTCGAAATCCGCTTCGGGCAGGAACGCGGCGCTGGTGGCCTCGGCCGAACGCACGGCGGCAAGGCTCTTCTCGATGTCCTGGCGCGCTGCCGACTTGCGCCGGTATTCGACTTCCTGATCGCGGAGGTCGCGCATCTCGGCGGCGATCTCGAGGTGCGGCGCCGTGAACCACCAGTGCACGCCGAGAAAGTACACGAGCGCGAGGGCGATCGCGGCGAGGAGGATCGCGGTGGAGCGGGCTCTTTCGGGGCTGGGGAGGAGGTTCATCTCAGCCCTGCCCCGTCCGGTTGCCGCGGCCGCTGCGTGCAGCGCGTTCCGCCTCTTCCTCGGCTGCCTTGACCTTGTCCGCCGCCGCCCGGGCGGGCGACTTGGCGACGATGGTGAACATTTCCTTGCCGGTACGCACGTCGGGCGTGATCGATCCCTGCACCTGCGGCGCCTGCAACTGCGGCGACGGCTTGAGCTCGCCGATGAGGCTGCTGGCCTTGGAACTCAGGCCGTTGAAGGTGTATTCGCCATTGCTGAAACCGAAGCGCTGCAGCGAGGCTTCGTCCGGCAGTCGACGGGTGACTTCCTTGAGCACGTCGATGATGACTGGGCGCTGCGCGCGCGCCTCGTCGATGAAGCGTGCCGCCGCGACCGCGTCCTTGAGGCTGCGCCGCAGCTGGCCGACGCTCAAGGCTTCGCTGCGCGAGCGCGCGGTGGCTTCGCTGAGATCGGCCAGGGCCTTTTCCCTGTTGACCACGGATTGCGCCATGACGGAAACAAGCAGCCCAAGGAGGACTGCCGCGAGCGCCAGCGAGGCCCAGAATACGTGCCGGTCACGACCCGAGCGACGCTCTTCCGGCAGCAGGTTGAATCCCGCGCGCGTGCCAGCACCGCCCTCGCCTTCGACATCGACGGCATCCAGGGCCGGCAGCCGTTCGCCGAAACGCGCCAGTTCGACATCGAGGTTGGGGCGCGGCATGACCAGGAGGTCCACCGTCAGTGCGCGCGTCGCCGGATCGGTGCGAACCACGCGCGCGTCGTAATAGACCTGCTCGGCACGGAAAGGCGTTTGCCGGTCCATCTCGAAGCCGATGACCTGGTGCAGGTTGTCGGCGGCTGCTGCAGGCATCGACAGCACGCGGCGCAGCGCGCCCCGCACGGGCAACGTCAGCACGACCAGCGGTCGTTCCTCGTAACGCGCGAACAATTGCCCGATCGCGCTCCATTGCACCTCGCCGGAATCGTCCAGCGCGATGTCCATGGGCTCGGGCGCGCCTGGCCCCAGTGCTTCCACGCGCAAGCCCGTCGGCGTGGGCGAAAGCAGCACGGTCTTGCGGTGATCGGCGAATGCGCGCAGCCAGCCGGCGGGCATCAGCGGGCGCAGCTCTCCCCACCACCAGTCCACGAAGCGACGGACGCCGCTCGCCGCATAGCGGCGGCGCGCCGTCTGCCATCGTCGTTGCAATTGCGCTGACGCTGCTGTCATAGACCTGTCTGTGGTTCGCGCCAGCGCAAGACGCTGTAGGCACGGCCGCCGGGGCCGCCACCCATGCGCAGGGTGACCTCGATCGCGGCCTCGGTGCCGTTCGGCAGGATGGCGCGCGACCGCACAGTATAGGTACCAGCGCCGCCCACGGCCATCAGGGTCGTTCCGTCCGGCAATGTCAGGGGCGTGGCCTGCATGCCGGCAGCATCGAGCGCATGGCGCTGCGCGACGATCTGTTGCGCCAGCTCCGGGGTGATTCCGTCGAACAGGGGTAGCAGTTCCGCGGGTGCGAAAGAAGCATTCGGCCGTCCGCTGCCGCCATATACCGTGATCCAGTCCGCGACCGTGCGGTACAGCTCGTAGTCCATCCCGAGCACCTGCTGCAGTTCCTGGGCCACGCGGAACGGGTAATCGGAGGCGCCATATGGCAAATCGGCCGCTTCGTAATCTGCATCCTCGGCCCCCTCGGGTTGCACGAGGTCATCAGGATCGCGCCAGTCGACGACGGCGGCGGCGAGCTTGCGCGCGCGATCCTCTTCGGCGCCACCAAGCACGAACATCGCCTGCAGTGTCAGTGCGTCAGCCGCGTTGATGTCGACTTTGCCCGACTCATCCTGCACCTGGATTTCGAGGGTGTTGCCCTCGAACTCGATTTCGTAGGTGCGGCCGTCGGCGAGCCATTTGGTCATGACGTCCTGGCGATTGAGCTCGTAGACCGCACGCGCGAGCCCGGCTTCGGCAGCAAGGCGGGCGCGGATGGTGTCGAACAGATTGCGCGACTGCACCAGTTCCGTGCGCGCGAGCACCGCGAAGCTGCCGAGGATCACCGTGAGCAGTGCGGTGATCCAGAGCACCAGCAGCAGCGCCGCGCCGCGCGCGGGGAAACAGGGCTGCATGCGCCGGACACTCATGGCTTGGGCGCCGGCGGTGGGGCGGGTGGAACGCTCGACAGCGCGCCGGGCCCAAGTGCCGCACCGCCAACCACCGCGTCGCCGCCAAGCTGGAGCGGGATCGTGAGCGTGGGCCAGCGCAGCCCCGACGCTGCGTCGAATTCGACCGCGATGCGCACGAGCAAGGGCAGGCGGTCGGGCTTTTCCCATTCGTCCGACCAGTCGCCCAGCTTGCCTTCGTCGTCGAGGCCGCGATATTCGATGGCAAGTTCCTCGATGTCTTCGAGCAGGATCACCGGGCGTTCGGCCCAGGGTTCGGACTCCGTGGGATCGAAACCGTTCAACAAGGCATGGCGGAACACCAGTTGGCGGCCCCTGCCGCCTTCGCCGGACTCGACCTCCAGGTGCTGCACGTAGGCACCGCCCTGCCCCAGGTAACCCGGCAGCGCCGAGACGAAGGTCAGCTCGTCGCCCGTTCCCTTGATCAGGATCGGCACGCTCGTGCCCGAATCCTGGTCGAATGCGAGCGTTAATGCCTGGCCGATCTGGCGCCGCAGCAATTGCTGGGTCACGCGCACCTTGTTGGTGGCATCGATGGCGGCTTCGCCACGCCGCACCGCGCGATTGGACGCGCTGAAGCCCGAATACGCGGCGGTCATGAGCAAGGCCAGCAGCACCAGCGCAAGCAGGATCTCGATCAGGGTGAAGCCGACCTGCGTTCGCTTCGAGGCGTTCACGTCAGCCGACTTTCTGTTGCAGGCGCTCGGTGACGAAGCGCGCATCGCGGGTACGCACGCCGTCGCGCCACTCCACCACGAGTTCGAGATGCATGAGGTCGAAAGGCAGCTCGTCGATATTGCCGTTGGGCGCAGGCGGCGCATCCTGCTTGCGGACTTCCAGGCGCCATTCATAGCGCTCGTCGAAGCGTCCGCTGTCGCTGCCCTCTTCGAGCGGCTCGCCCACGCCGAGCTCATCCAGCTTCGACTGCGCGTACAACGCCGCCTGCGTGAAATGGGCCGACTGCCGCGCGTTGCGCAACGATCCCGAAGCCACCTGCATGAGCAGGCCGAACGCGAGCGCGAACACCACGAACGCGACCATGATCTCGAGCAGGGAAAAGCCGAGCGCGCGGCGTGCACCCGCTATTCCCTTCTCCCATCGGGAGAAGGTGGCGCGTAGCGCCGGATGAGGGGCGGGGCTTGCTACGCGGAGAAATGATTCCTCGGTGCAAGCCCGGGCCCTCACCCCTACCCCTCTCCCGGGGGGGGTGGGGTTCGATTGGCAGCGAACGGCCGTGGTCACGTGTCGATCTCGCGCAGACGGATCTCGCCGGTGAGCCAGGCCACTTCGACCTGCCACTCACGACGGTCGCGGAGCAGCCGTATCACGCCTCCGCCCGAAGAACCGTCGGGAAAAAACCGGATCGCGCCCTTGCCATCGCCCGACTGCTCCTGCGCCGCGGTGGTCAGGCGCATCTCGAATCCTTCTGGCAAGGTCACGGCATCGCGGCCGGGCGCCTGGTAACTCAACTTGTCGACGTCGAACTCGAACGCCTGCTCGGTGCGCTTCACGATCGCCTGGCCGCGCGTATGGCGCAACGCGGCCACGAGATCACGCCCGGCCGCGCGCACTTCCGCACCGCCGAGGCTGCGGGCAATCGAGACCGACACCGTGGTGACGATGATGGCGATCAGCATCAACACCATCAGCACTTCAATCAGCGTGAAGCCATCAGCCCCCTGGCGGACCACGTTGGCGTCGGGCCTCGCGCGCCCGGGTGGTCCCGCGCCTTCCAACCGATGCGCGTGACCGACCACGACCTATTCCCAGTTGCCGATGTCTTTGTTGTACTTCTCGCCGCCTTCCTTCTTGTCGGCGCCGTACGACCAGAGATCGTAGTCGCCATGCTCGCCCGGCGAGCTGTACTGCATCGGCGTGCCCCACGGGTCGTTGAGGTCCTTTTCCTTCACGTAGGGGCCATTCCAGTTCGACGAATCCCCGGGCTGGGCGAATAGCGCGCTGATGCTCTCAGGCGGATTGCCGACGTCGAGCGCGTACTCCTCGACCTTGCCGGACAGCTGCTGCACCTGCGTCTTGGCGGCACTGTAAAGACCCTTCTGGCGGCCTCCCGCGACGTTGCG
>JBKJSW010000364.1:0-3466 GCA_046595765.1 Ahniellaceae bacterium | reverse complement strand
ACGGCGGTTCCAGTACCTCGCGGCCGGGCCGCTGGCGAGTGACCCCATCGTGCGCGGCGCGCCAGGCCTCGACGAGATCCTGACGCCCGGCAACATCGGCGCGAACGGGTTCGTGCTACGCGAAGTGACCCGCGGGACGGACAACTACCTGGCGGTGCAGGAACTTGACGCGGCATTCGCCGCGGTTGACGTCAGCATCGGCGAGCATTGGCGCTTTGCCGCGGGAGCGCGCCACGAGGACAACCTGCAGGAGGTCACGACGTTCTCGCTGGACGACAACGCCCCGCCCATCGTCGCGAGCCTCGAAAACCGCGACTGGCTGCCGTCGCTGGCGGTGACGTGGCTACGCGACGCCGATTCGCAGTGGCGCTTTGCCTATGCGGAAACCGTTTCGCGTCCGGACTTCCGCGAGCTGTCACCCGCGCCCTTCACCGAGCCGCTGCTCGACATCGAAGCGATCGGCAATCCGGAACTGGTGCAGACATCGATCCGCAACCTTGACCTGCGCTACGAGTACTTCTTTTCTCCGACCGAGCTCTTTTCCGCTTCGCTGTTCTACAAGAAATTCGTCGACCCGATCGAGCGCATCACGATCCCCGGCACGGGTGATGTCGTGTCTTTCGCGAATGCAGACTCTGCAACCAATTACGGGCTTGAAGTCGAAGGGTTCAAGTACCTCGATTTCCTTGCCGATACCTGGCTCGGCAAGCACGCGGGCGCGGAATTTCCCTGGGAGAGTTTCTTCGTCGGCGCCAACTACGCGTGGATCGATTCCGAGGTGATGCTCGGGGAGAGCCAGTCGATCCAGACGAACGCGGTGCGCCCGCTGCAGGGACAGTCGCGCTACCTGGCAAACCTTCAGGTCGGATACCAGAGCCCGGACGGCGATCGCGAGGCTACCCTGCTATTCAACCGATTCGGCCGACGTATTGCGCAGGTCGGCGTGTCGGGTGCCCCGGACATCTACGAGGAAGGCGTCAACCAGCTCGACTTCGTCTACTCGCACACCTTCGCGCCGGACTGGGCGTGGAAGCTCCGGTTGCGCAACCTGCTCGATCCCCGCGTCGAGTTCACGCAAGGCATCGAGACCCAGCGCGAGTACAAGCGCGGCCGGGAAATCCTGCTGACGCTCGAATGGCGGCCTTCGTTCGACTGAAGGAACGACGACGCACCAGGGCGCTGCAGGTCGCTTCACGATCGGGTCCGCCGCGCGCGTTCGCGGGTGCGTATTCCAAGCGGGAATGATCGGTGTCGGCGGGCCTTCCTGTCATGAATCTGTAGCCGTTCACCATCAGGACTGTCATGTCGGGCGACTACGGTGGCCGCCATCACGCCCGGACCGTCGCGTGCGTCCTCTTCCTCACTCGGAGCTACACCCATGTTGACCACTCGTCGCCTTGCGCTGGCCATCGCGCTTACGTTTGCCGGAGGCGCGGCACAGGCGGTAACCCTCAACAATTCGTTCGATGGTGCCTACCTCAACAACAACGAAAACGGCCGCGGCCTCATGCTCGACGTGGTGCCGACGACCAACGGCGCGGTGTTCTTCGGCGCGCTGTTTTCCTACGACACGGCCGGCAACGACTTGTGGCTGACGATTCAGGAAGAATTCGCCAACGGCCAGACCGTTGCCCCGAACGTGGTCGTGCGCCGCTTCAACGGCGGCAACTTCGGCTTGCCGTTCGTGCCACCGACTCCGCTTTCCGGCACCCAGGTCGGCACCGCCCGCGTGACCATCAATTCCTGCAGCAGCGTCGGTGTCGAGTTCACGCCCAATGCGGCGGCGGCCGGCTTGCCCGCGGTTAATTTCAACTTCGTGCCTTTCATCGTCAACCCGAATTGCGCGACCGCCGCAGCGTTCACTACGTGTCCGGCCGGCACCACCGCGGTCGCCGGCGCCACCGCGACGTGTGCGCTGTCAGGGACACTGGCCGGTGACGTGCGACTTCCGAACAACGCCACGTATCTCATCAACGGCAAGGTTCAAGTGGGTACGCCGCTCGGACAGTCGAACCAGTCCCCGGCCAACCTGACCATCGATGCTGGCACCGTGATTCGCGGTGCCGGCGGCACGTCGGATTACCTTGTGGTCAATCCGGGCTCCAGGATCTTCGCCAACGGCACCGCCACTGCGCCGATCATCTTCGACGGTCCCACCAACACTCCGGGCTCGTGGGCAGGCATTTTTCTCGCGGGGCGGGCGCCGGTGAACAAGGCGGGCACGCCGGGCGGCAGCATCGCGTTCGAGGCCGACGCCAACATCCTGTTCGGCGGCAGCGACGTCAACGATTCGTCCGGAGTCATGCGCTACGTGCAGATCCGCAATGCCGGCCAGACCATCGCACCCAATCGCGAACTCAACAGCCTGACTCTGGGCGGAGTGGGCGCGGGCACCGTGCTCGACTACATCCAGGCCTACAACGGCACGGACGATGCGTTCGAGTGGTTCGGCGGCACGGTCAATGCGAAGCACCTGGTCGCGACCGGCGCGGACGACGACAACCTCGATTTCGACTTCGGCTATCGCGGCAAGATCCAGTACGTGTATATCAAGCAGGAAGCAGGCGGTCTCGACACGGCCGATGGACGTGGCGTCGAGTCCGACAACCAGGACTCGACCGGCAACTTCGACGCCTTGCCCCGCACCCAGCCGCTGGTGGCCAACATGACCGTGATGGGCGCCGGCGGCCTCGAAGCCATGCGTCTGCGTCGCGGATCGTCCGGACGCTACTTCCACAGTGTGTTTGGCGGCAACTTCACCAGCTCGTGCCTGCGCTTCAACGACTTGTCGACGTACAACGCGGTTGCGCCCACGCCGACGACAATCAGCGGCAGCCACACGGCCTGCGCCACGAACTTCCGCGACGACAGCGCGGTCACCAACCCCCCGATCACCGTCGCGGCCTGGTACGCCGCCGGCGCCAACAACTCGACCGGTACCGACATCCCCACCGTGCTCGATGGCCGCTTCCCGCGCGCTGGACAGCTCACAGTGCCGGCCCTCACGGTCACCGGCGAGACCTTCTTCGATGCCACGACGTACAAGGGCGCCTTCAGCTCGGCGGCGGACGACTGGGCGGCGGGTTGGACGGTGCCGGGTTCGCTCTGAGAGCGTGCTTTTATCGGGCGACCCCGGCCGCGACGGTCGCCCATTCATTCGAGGTGCGTGCGTAATGGCTACCGCGATCGCTTGACTGCACGAACCTTTGAGTCCGAAAGGCCGCCTCCGGGCGGCTTTTCTTTTGGCGGTCCGCCGTGTCTCATGACTCCGGAGATGACGGTGTAACAAATACGCAATCTTTGCGTCATACGCTGCGCGCCTTCGACCCCACGGCCGCAGGCAACTCTCCGATGAATCCGACCTTGCGAAATCTATCCATCGCGCTGCTCGCATCGCTGGCACTCCCGGTGCACGCGGAAGTGGCACTCGACGTGATTGCGGAATCGGAAATCAGTTTTGAAGGCC
>JBKJSW010000304.1:0-6395 GCA_046595765.1 Ahniellaceae bacterium | reverse complement strand
CCGTCGAGATCGAACAGCAGCAGTCGCGGGCGCCACGCCGTCATCGCCACCTCGTCTTGCGCTGGCGTGCACCGGACGCGTCGTGTTTTTCACCCTCGAGGTTCAAGGCTTGCGCGCGCATGCCAGGTAATTGATCGCGGTCGAGCCTGTGAGCCAGGCGCGACGCGTCAGCGGCTCGTATCCGAGTCCGCGCACATCCTCTAGCGTGAGGCCCGCACGGCGCGTCCAGCTTGCAAACTCGGCAGGTCGTATGAAGCGCGAGTACTGATGCGTGCCGCGCGGCAACAGTCCCAGCATGTACTCCGCGGCAACAATCGCCCCGGCGAACGCGAATGGCGTTCGGTTGAGCGTCGACACCACCAGCGGCGCGCCGGGCTTGAGCAGCCGCGCGCACGCATCGATGATCGCCGACGGATCCGGCACGTGCTCGAGCATCTCCATGCAGCACACCACATCGAACGACGCGGGCTCTGCCTGCGCCAGCACGGTGACGTCCTGCAGCCGGTAGTCCACTTCGACTTTCGACTCGAGCAGGTGCAAGCGGGCGATCTCGACGAGGTCGGCCGCGAGGTCGATGGCGACTACGCGGGCGCCTTCCCGGGCCAGCGCCTCGCTCAGCAAACCACCTCCACAGCCGACGTCGAGCACGCGGGCGCCGGCAAGTTTCACATGGCGCGAGATGTATTCGAGGCGCACCGGATTGAGGTCATGCAAAGGACGCGACGGTCCGTTCGGATCCCACCAGCTCGCCGCGAGCGCGCTGAAGCGTTGGATCTCGGCGGGGTCGACGTTGGTGGCCACGTCCGTCATGCCGCTCCCGAGATCCGCGCCTGCCACTCGCGTGCCACGGCGCGCAGGCGCGCAATGTCCCCGTCCACCAACGCGCCATCGCGCAGGCGCGCGCGGCCGTCGATCCACACGTCCGTGAACTGGCGCCGGTTGCCGGCGTACACGATCTGCGACAGCGGGTGGTAAAGAGGCTGGGTCTCGAGGTCGTCGAGCCGGATGGCCGCCAGATCGCCACGCTTGCCCAGCTCGATCGAACCGATCCGATCTTCCCAGCCGATCGCGCGCGCACCGCCCAGCGTCGCCGCCCGCAGCACGCTGGCGGCGTCGCCCGCGGCGGCATCGCCGGCGACCGCTTTCGCCAGCAGCGCAGCGGTGCGCATCTCACCGATCATGTCGAGATCGTTGTTGCTCGCGCAACCATCCGTGCCGAGCGCGACATTGACGCCGGCAGCGAGCAGCTTTGCCAGTGGACAGAACCCCGACGCGAGCTTGAGGTTCGACTCCGGACAATGCACCACGTGCACGCCCGCTTCGCCGCAGCGCGCGATTTCGGCATCTTCGAGCTGCGTCATGTGCACCGCGATCAACCGCGAATCCAGCAGGCCCAACCGGTCCAGGCGCGCCAGTGGGCGCACGCCGTGGTCGCGCACCGAATCCGCGACTTCCTGCGCCGTTTCGTGCACGTGGCAGTGGACCTTCAGTTGCAGCGCGGCCGATAGCTCGCGAATGCGCGCGAAACTGTCGTCGCCTACGGTGTACGGCGCATGCGGGGCGAGACACGCACCGATCAACGACATTCCACGAAACGACGCGTGCGCCGCCGTGGCCTTGTCGAAATACTCATCGGCGCTCGCGGCCCAGGCCGTCGGGAAGTCGATGATCGGCAAGCCGACCATGGCGCGAAAACCGGCCCTCGCATACGTGTCCGCGGCGCTGTCGGGAAAAAAGTAGTTTTCGTTGCAGCACGTCGTGCCGCCGCGCAGCATTTCCGCGATCGCGATGTCGATGCCGTCGCGGACGAATTCCGGCCCGATGAATCTAGCCTCCGCGGGCCAGATGTGCTGCTGCAGCCAGGTCATGAGCGGCAGGTCGTCCGCCAGCCCGCGCATGAGCGTCATGGGATTGTGCGTGTGCGCGTTGACGAGTCCGGGCAGCAGGGCGTGTTCCGGCAGGTCGACCACTTCGCGTGCCTGCCAGCGCAGGGCCGCGTCCCGCGCGGGCAGCAGGGCCACGATGCGGCCCCCGTCGATGGCGACCGCATGGTCCTCGAGCACCACGCCATGCGGCTCGACCGGGATCACCCAGCGCGCCACAATCAACAGGTCGCATTCGCGACGCAGGTTTTCCGGCGTTGTCATCGGCACGAGCGGCCCCGATCGTTACTTGACGCGAGAGACGTAGGTGCCTTCGCGCGTATCGACTCGTACCTTCTCGCCGTTCTCGACGAACAACGGCACGCGCACGGTCGCGCCGGTCTCGAGTTTGGCGGGCTTGCCACCGCCCGAGGACGTGTCCCCACGCAGGCCCGGATCCGTTTCGACGATGGTCAATTCGACGAAGTTGGGCGCGGCCACCGACAGCGGCGCACCGTTCCACAGCGTGACCACGCACGACTCCTCGCCCTTCAGCCAGTTCGCGGCGTCGCCCATGGCAACTTTGTCCGCCTGGTGCTGCTCGAAGGTCTCAGTCTGCATGAAGTGGTAGAACTCGCCGTCGAAATAGAGGTACTGCATGTCGGTATCCATGACATCTGCGCCCTCGAACGACTCGCTCGCCTTGAGCGTCTTCTCGATCACGCGTCCATTGCGCAGGTTGCGGATGCGGATGCGGGTGAACGCCTGGCCCTTGCCGGGCTTGACGAAATCGGCGTCGATGATTGTGTACGGATCGCCGTCGACCATGATCTTCAAGCCGTTTTTTACGTCGTTCAAGCCATAGGTGGCCATGCGGCTGCTCCGGAAAATGGCGCCGGCCGCGCAGGGCGGCCGGTTAAGATGGGAAATCGAATGCGTCAGGACGGCGCGTTGCGCCCAACACTCGATTTGAAGTCAAGCCCCCAATGATACCCGCATCCCTGCAAATGACGCATCCGGCCGACTGGCGCCGGCAGTGGCAAGAAGCCATCACCGATGCGGCGGTGTTATTGGCGGAGCTTGGTCTTGATGGCCTGATTCCCGATCGCGCTGCGCGGCCGCACGCCTTCGGCCTGCGCGTACCCCGGGCATTCGTCGCGCGGATGCGCCGGGGCGACCCGCACGATCCGCTGCTGCGCCAGGTGTTGCCGCTCGATGCCGAGGATGTCGAGGTCGCGGGATTCGTCCGCGACCCGGTCGGCGACCTCCACGCGCGCGGCGGCCAGGGCGTGCTGCACAAATACGAGGGCCGCGCCCTGCTGGTCGCCACCGGCAGTTGCGCGGTGCATTGCCGCTACTGCTTCCGCCGCCATTTCCCGTACGCGCAAGAAAACGCGGCACGCGACGGTTGGGCCGACTCGCTCGAATGGCTGCGCGCGAACCCCAGCGTCGACGAAGTCATCCTGTCCGGGGGCGACCCGCTGTCCCTCGCGACGCACAAGCTCGCCGAACTCACCGACGCATTGCGCACGCTGCCGCAGGTCGCGACGCTCCGCATCCACACACGACTCCCGGTGGTCCTGCCGGCACGCGTCGACGCCGAACTCGTGGCCTGGCTCGAGGGGCTGCAGGTATCCAAGGTCATGGTGATCCACGCGAATCACGCCCAGGAATTCGACGCAGACGTCGACGATGCGCTGCGTCGACTGCGCGACGCCGGTTGCGTCCTCCTCAACCAGTCGGTGCTGCTGCGCGGCGTCAATGACTCGGTGGCAACCCTGGCGGCACTCAGTCGACGCCTGTTGCGCGGCGGCGTCACTCCGTACTACCTGCACGCGCTCGACCCCGTCGCCGGTGCCGCCCATTTCGCAGTGGACGACGCCGACGCCGTCCGCCTCATGCAGGAGCTGCGGCGGCAACTGCCCGGATACCTCGTGCCGCGACTGGTGCGCGAGGTTGCGGGTGCGTCCAGCAAGACCCCGTTGCTCGAAGCGGTCGCGCTCCTGGCCTGAATGGGTACGTCAAGGCTGGCGGTCCGCCAGTACATTACGGTACAAACGAGACATCGCTTCCGGAAAATCCGCATGGCCAAGTCCGACACATTCGTCCGCCTGCTGTTGATCGAGCCCAGCCTCGACGAGGCGGAGCGGCGCGTGAGCGACCTGCGCAACTCGGGAGTGGCGGTGCGGCCCGTGCGCGCAGAAAGCCTCGAACAGATGGCCGCGCTGCTGCGCGAGCAGTCGTTCGACATTGCCTTCGTCAATCCGGCGGTGACCCACATGCCGGTCGCCGAAGTGGTGGGCGCGATCGCCGGCGCCGGTCGGGCCATCCCCGTGCTCACCGTGCAGGAACGGCTCGACGCCTCCGCCTACTTCACGCATCTCGCGGACGGTGCCGTCGGCGTTGCGGTGACTTCGCAGCCGGGCGACACGGCGCGCGCACTCCTGCGTGCGCTCGACGACCTCGATGCGCGACGCAAGCTGCGCGCTGCCGAGATCGCGCTCCGCGAAAGCGAGCGCCGCTGCGATGCGCTGCTGGAATCCTCGCGCGATCCCATCGCGTACGTGCACGAAGGCATGCACCTGCGCGCCAACGCGGCCTACCTCGAGATCTTCGGCTTCGATTCGTTCGAAGACGTCGAGGGCACGTCCCTGCTCGACCTGATCGCACCCGACCATGCCGATGCATTCAAGACGCTGCTCAGGGCGCTGAGCCGCGGCGAGGCGCCACCGGAGCAACTGCAGACCCGGGCGTTGCGCAGCGATGGCGCGGAGTTCGATGCGGTGATGGAATTCCAACCGGCCACCTACGAGAACGAACGCTGCGAGCAGATAGTCATCCGCCTGCCGGGCACCGGCGATTCGGCGGAGCTCGAGAAGCTGCGTTCGCACGATCTCGTCACCGACCTTCTCAATCGCCAGGCGATGCTGTCGCGCCTCGAGACGACTTGCAATTCGGTCGCGCAGAACGGCAGCGGCGCGGCGTGGTGGCTGATCGAGGCGGATCATTTCCGCACACTGCTCGACCGCGTCGGCCTCGGCAACGCCGATCTTCTTCTCGGCGATATGGCAATGCTGATCAAGGAGCATTTGTTCGAAGGGGAATATGCCGCACGCATCGGCGAATACACCTTCGCCGTACTTTCCCCCGCCGCCGATGCAGCGAAAATACGGGAACGCGCCGAAGCGCTGCGCAATGCGTTCGAGGATCACCTCTTCGATGTCGCCGGCAAGTCCATCGGCCTGCGCGTCAGCATTGCTGTCGTGCTGCTCGGCGAGGTCAACGCAAACCTTCCCACCGTCCTCGAGGAAGCCAACCGCAGCCTCAAGGTCGCGCAGTCGGAAGGTGGCAATCGGCTGGACATGCACGATCCCGGCGCACACGACCGCGCGACAGTCGAGGCCGAGAGCCGGCGCACGAACGCGATTCGCGAAGCGCTTGACAAGCGGCGTCTGGTGTTGCTTTTCCAGTCGGTGGTCAGCCTGCAGGGCGAGGAAGGCGAAGTGTTCGACGTCCTCGTGCGCCTGGCGACCGAGGTCGGCGAACTCGGGCCCGGCGATTTCATGCCGATGGCCGAACGCTTCAACCTGAGCGCCGCGGTGGATCGCTGGGTGATCGAGCACGCAATCGCATCGCTCGCAGAACGCCAGGCGAACGGCCCCATCATGATGTTCCTGCGTGTCTCGCCGCAGGGCATCGACGATCCGAGCCTCATCCAGTACATCTCGCAGTGCCTCAAGACCCACCGGGTGAGCGGCGACCGACTGATCTTTCAGATGGCGGAAAGCCACGTGGTGACGCACCTCAAGACAGTGCGCCAGTTCATCAAGGGCCTAGACCAGCTGCACGCGCGCTTCGCGCTGGCACGCTTCGGGTCGGGCCTGGATTCGTTCCAGACACTCAAGAACATCGACGCGCGCTTCGTCAAGATCGATGGCGCGCTCATGCAGGGCTTCAGCACCAACACCGAGAACCAGCAACGCGTGCGTGACATCTGCGATCAGGCGCACAAGCTCGACAAGCAGACGGTGGCCGAATGGGTGGAGGACACCGCGTCGATGGCGATGTTGTTCGGCTACGGTGTCAGCTTCGTGCAGGGCAATTTCCTCCAGGAGCCCGAAAAAGTCATGTCCTACGACGTGCGGTAGGTCAGGTCGCGTCAGCGACCTGACGCAATTTCGCCACGGCGTCAGGTCCCTGACGCGACCTGACCTACGCCAGGCGGCCGAGGACGCTCGAGAGTTCTGACGGCAGCGGTGCGTTGAAGCAGTAGCTGCCGCCCTCGACCAGATCGAAGGCCATTTCCGCCGCATGCAGGAACATGCGGCGCAGCCCGGCCTGGTCGCGCAGCGCACGGTTCACCGTCTCGTTCCCGTACTTCTCGTCGCCCGCGACCGGCGCGCCGATGTGCGCGGCGTGGACGCGGATCTGGTGCGTGCGACCGGTGTCGATCACGACTTCGGCATAGCTCGATGCAGCGAACCGCTCGATCTCGCGAAAGCGACTTCGTGCGGGTTTGCCGTCTTCGGCCAC
>JBKJSW010000064.1:0-5877 GCA_046595765.1 Ahniellaceae bacterium | reverse complement strand
CGGTTTCGTTCTTGGCGCTGATTGTCGTGGTCATGAGTGTCTGCCCGCGCAGGGCGGGTATAGTCGGGCGAAAGACCGCGGACTATAGCTGACGAATCGGCCACGAGGCAATATCCGAGGAACCGAAGCGGCGAATTCGGGCGCTCGCCGCCAAGGCCTGCCGCTTCCGCAAGCCGGATGGCAACCGCTAAGCTCCCCCCCTGCGCCCCGCCGTGGAGAGCTTGATGACGCTGCGCAGTGCCGTCGCACTGATTTCCCTGGTCCTCCTCGCCTGCGCGGGCACGGGAGCCAGCGGCGACACCGTCGTCCTCAAGGGTCAGCGCTTCAAGGTCGAAATCGTCGTTAGCCCCGAAGAGCGGGCCCGCGGCCTCATGTTCCGCGAGGCGATGGACGCCGATTCCGGCATGCTGTTCGTCTTCGCGGCTCCCGAGCCACAGGCGTTCTGGATGAAAAACACCCGCATCCCGCTCGACATCCTGTTTTTCGACAATGCAGCGCGGTACCTCGGCGTGCAGGCCAACGTGCCCATCTGCCGCGGCGATCCCTGCCCCGCCTATCCCGGGCCCGCGCCGGCACGCTACGTGCTGGAACTCAATGCAGGACGCGCCGAAGCGCTGGGACTCGAAGTGGGCGACCCGCTCCAACTGCCGTCCACACTGACCGAGGAGCCCGCCAAACCCTGACGCGTTGCCAGCGACGTGCTTGATCGTAGCGCTGCCACCCCCATCCAGCGGCTGTATCCGGAGAAGACGATGGCCACACGCCCCACCACTTCGCTGCAATGGCCGCAACTCGCCCGCCTCGACGATGCGAGCCTGCCCCTGTGGGAAGCCGCGCTGCTGATTGCGCGCGACGAGTATCCGGATCTCAATATCGAAAGTTATCGCCGCCGCATGGCGCGCATGGGTCGCCGGGCAATGGCCGCGGTCGCCAACATCCAGGACGTCACTGAATCGACGCGGGTGCTGAACGAATTTGTGTACGGCGAGCTCGGCCTCACCGGGAACCACGACGACTACCTCGATCCTCGCAACAGTTACCTCAACGACGTGCTCGACCGGCGCACCGGCAACCCGATCTCGCTGGCAGTCGTGCATATCGAACTGGCGCGCCGGGCTGGCATCCCACTCGAAGGGGTGTCATTCCCGGGCCACTTCCTGGTGCGGCTTGCCACCGACGACGGCATCCTCGTCATCGATCCTTTCAATCGCGGTCGCCCGCTCGACGCCGATGAGCTGAAGCAGCGCGCGAGGCCGCACCTCGGCGACCAGGACCTTCCCGACAGCGAGTTGCTCGACCTGCTGGCCCCGGCGAGCAATCGGGCGATCCTGGCGCGCATGCTGCGGAACCTGAAGGGCCTCTATTCGGAGCAGCAGGATTGGGCGCGCGCGTTGCGCTGCACGGACCGCCTGATCGCGCTCGACAATACGCAACCGCACGAAACGCGCGACCGCGGCCTCATGTACCTGAAGCTCGGCCACCTGGCCGCAGCGCGGCGCGACCTCGACGCCTATCTCGCCACCCGGCCGGATTCGAGCGACGACCGCGATGCCGCGCGCCTCGCGTTGATCGAGGCCAGTGCGACGCGCGTCTCGGTGCACTGAGGCAATTCATCGAGACTTTCCCCAACTTCGTAGCGCCGAGCGTGCTCGGCTGAACGATTTCGGCAGCTCTTGACCTTGAACGCAGCGGAGCAAGCTCCGCTCCACAGACGCAGAGCGGCTCTGGCATTGCTAGAGCCGAGCTTGCTCGGCTGAACGATTTCGGCAGCTCTTGACCTTGAACGCAGCGGAGCAAGCTCCGCTCTACAGAAGCAGAGCGGCTCTGGCATTGGTAGAGCCGAGCTTGCTCGGCTGCAGCGCGAAGGGAGCAGCGGAGCAAGCTCCGCTCTACGCGACCGGGAGCATGTCGAAGTCGGACTTGGTGACGCCACAGTCGGGACAGGTCCAAGTTTCAGGAATGTCCTCCCAGCGCGTGCCGGGCGCGATGCCTTCCTCAGGCAGGCCGGCAGCCTCGGCATAGATAAAGCCGCACACCACGCACATCCAGGTGCGCCATGGCGTGTCGGGTGCGGCATCGGGCGTGGGGCTCATGTTCGATCCGGCAGGGTTCTGGCGGTTATTCTCGCAGCCGTGACCACCAATCGAAAAGCGCCATGAGTATCGCTGCGCCGGCGCGCTGGCAGCGGGGCCTGTATTTCGTGACTCCGGAGTCCGCCGACACCCCGGCGCTGCTGGCGCTGGCGGAACGAGTACTCGACGGCGGCGCGGCGCTGCTTCAGTACCGGAGCAAGTCGCCTGACAAAGCGCTGCGGCATGCGCAGGCGACCGCACTGCGCGAACTCGCCTGCGCGAGTTGCGTGCCACTCATCGTCAACGACGATATCGGTCTTGCGCACGCCGTTGCGGCCGATGGGGTGCATCTCGGGCGCGACGACGGTGAGATCGGGGCGGCGCGTGCAGTGCTCGGGGCCGAAGCCATTATTGGCGTGTCCTGCTACGAATCCCTCGATCGCGCGCGCGCCGCCGCTGCAGCGGGCGCCAACTATGTAGCGTTCGGAGCGATGCATGCGTCGCCGACCAAGCCGCAGGCGATCCGTGCGCCACTATCGGTGCTGCGCGACAGTGCCGCGCTGGGAGTGCCGCGAGTGGCGATCGGCGGCATCAACCTCGACAATGCGCGCGGCGTCATCGATGCCGGCGCCGATCTGGTCGCCGTGATTTCCGCGATCTCCGAGGCAGACGATCCGCGCGGGATCGCTGCGCTGTTCGCTGCCCTGTTCAACAAGGATGGACCTGCCGCATGAGTCGCAATTCCGAACTGTTCGCGCGCGCGCTGGAACTCATGCCGGGCGGCGTCAACTCACCGGTGCGTGCGTTCAAGAGCGTGGGCGGCGACCCCTTCTTCACCGAACGCGCCGAGGGCGCCTATCTGTGGGACGTGGACGGCAAACGCTACATCGACTACGTGGGCTCGTGGGGACCGGCAATCGTCGGGCACGCGCATCCGGAGGTCGTGCGCGCGGTCATCGAGACGTCGACGCGCGGGCTGTCGTTCGGCACCCCGTGCGCCCTGGAAGTGACCATGGCGGAGGCCATCACTTGTCTGGTGCCGAACGTGGAGATGCTGCGCATGGTGAACTCCGGCACGGAGGCCACCATGGCCGCCGTTCGGCTCGCGCGCGGCGCTACCGGGCGCGCGCGCATCGTCAAGTTCGAAGGCTGTTATCACGGGCATGCCGACGGGTTCCTGGTGCGCGCGGGATCGGGGGCACTGACGCTCGGCGTGCCGGATTCGCCCGGCGTGCCGAAGGCACTCGCCGACTTGACTTCGACGCTGCCGTATAGCGATTTCGATGCGGCAACACGGCTGTTCGCGGAAGTCGGCAGCGAAGTGGCCGCGATCATCATCGAGCCCATCGCCGGCAACATGAACATGGTGCCTCCGGCTGCGGGGTTCCTCGCGCACCTGCGCACGCTTTGCGATACGCATGGAGCGCTGCTGATTTTCGACGAGGTGATGACGGGTTTTCGCGTCGCCGCCGGGGGTGCGCAGGCGCTGTACGACGTGAAGCCCGATCTCTCGACTTTCGGCAAGGTGATCGGCGGCGGGATGCCGGTCGGGGCATACGGCGGCCGTCGCGACTTGATGCGGCAGATCGCGCCGAGCGGTCCGATCTATCAGGCCGGCACGCTGAGCGGGAACCCGGTGGCGATGGCGGCTGGGCTCGCGACGCTGCAAATCATCCAGCAGCCGGGGTTCCACGCGGAGCTGTACCGCAAGACACGATTGCTCTGCGATGGCCTCGCCGCTGTGGCGATCGAGGCGGGCGTGCCGCTGCACTGCAACCTCGCCGCCGGCATGTTCGGCGTGTTCTTCAGCGCCCAGCCGGTGACCACGTTCGCGCAGGTGATGGCGTGCGACATTGCCGCCTTCCGCACGTTCTTCCGCGCGATGCTGCGGCAGGGCATCTATTTCGCGCCGTCCGCGTTCGAGGCGGGCTTCATGTCAGCGGCGCACACCGAGGACGACATCGCGCAGACTCTCGCCGCGGCGCGGGTCGCCCTGCGCGAAGTGAAGGCCCGCGCATGAAGCCCGAAACGCTGGCAGTGCACGCGGGCAGCCGGCTCGATCCATCGAGCCAGGCGGTCGCCCCATCGATTGAACTGAGCACGACGTTTGGACACGCGGCCGACGGCACGCGCGGGGCGGCGGGATTCGAGTACATCCGCGAAGACAATCCCAACCAGCGCCAGCTCGAAGCGGCGCTGTGTGCGCTGGAAGGTGGCGCGACCGCGCTCGCCTTTGCATCCGGCATGGCAGCCACTGCCGGCGTGCTCGACACGCTCGAGGGACCGGGCGAGGTGGTGTTGCCACTGGACGTGTACCACGGTGTTCGCAGGTATTGCCGCGAAGTGCTGTCGAAGCGGGGCTTCGTCGTTCGGGAAACCGACTTCGCGGATGCTCAAGGCGTCGCGGCGCTGCTCGGGTCTTCGACGCGCTTGGTGTGGTGCGAGACCCCGTCGAATCCACAGCTGACGATCGCCGACATCGCCGCGATCGCCGCCGCCGCGCACCGGCATGGCGCGTTGGTTGCGGTGGACAACACCTTCGCAACGCCGCTGTTGCAGAACCCCCTCGCGCTCGGTGCCGATATCGTCATGCACTCGACTACCAAATATCTTGCCGGACACAGCGACGCGCTCGGCGGCGCGCTGGTGTTCGCGCGCAACGACGGTTTCGCCGAACAGGTGCGCGGGCGACGCACGTTGGCGGGCGCGATTGCATCACCCTTCAACACCTGGCTGACGCTGCGCGGTATCCGCTCGCTCGCGCCGCGCATGGAATTCCATTGCCGCAACGCGGCCACCCTCGCCGCGTTCCTCGAGCCGCATCCGGCGATCGCGCGGGTCAACTATCCAGGCCTCGCGTCGCACCCGGGACATACGATCGCGTCACGCCAGATGCGCGGCTTCGGCGGAATGTTGTCGGTGCGCTGCCGCGGCGGTCGCGACGCGGCGCTGCACATCGCCTCGCGCCTGCGAATTTTCACCAATGCCACCAGTCTCGGCGGCGTGGAGAGCCTGGTCGAGCATCGCCACTCGGTAGAGAGCACCGGCAGCACGACACCCGACGACCTGTTGCGCGTCTCGGTGGGCGTGGAGCACATCGACGACCTCATCGCCGACTGGCAGCAGGCCCTGGACTAGCAGACGGAAGTCGCGCGGAGCCTACGCTTCGAGGAACAGGTCGGGCAGCAGCGATTGGCCCGGCGCCACCGCGTACTGCTCGAAGTCGGTGACGCCGCCGGCGCGCAGCACCTCCTCATCGATCAGGAACTGTCCGCTGCGTCGGGGCGTCGCGGAGACCAGCACCGCGTGCGCGGCGTCGGCGACGATGGTGGGCTTGCGGCAGCGCGCGACGTCGATGCCCGGGATCATCTTGAGCGCGTCGGTGGCGATGATCGTCTTCGGCCATAGCGCGTTGATCGAGATGTCGCGGTCCGCGAATTCCGCCGCAAGCCCCAAGGTCACCAGGCTCATGCCCATCTTGGCGAGGGTGTAGCCGGTGGAGGGGCCCCACCACTTCGGATCGAGCGAGGGCGGCGGCGCAAGCGTCAGGATGTGTGGGTTGGACGATTCGAACAGATAAGGCAGGCACGCCTGCGAACACAGGAAGGTGCCGCGCGCGTTCACGCCCTGCATGAGGTCGAAACGCTTCATCGGGGTCTCCAGCGCGCCGCGCAACCAGATCGCGCTGGCGTTGTTCACGAGGATGTCGATCGCTCCGAAGTGCGCATGCACCTGCGCGACCGCTGCGCGGACTTCGTCCTCTTCACGGATGTCGCAACGGACCGCGAGCGCGCGTCCGCCGGCG
>JBKJSW010000460.1:0-3479 GCA_046595765.1 Ahniellaceae bacterium | reverse complement strand
TCCTCGGTGCCGATGATCTGGACCTGGTTGGGGTAGATGAGGTTGAGGTAGCCGACCAGGGCCGGCCGGCTCTTCCGGCGCGAATCGGCATCGATGGGCCGGTCGGCGCCGCCGTGCCCGCCCGCCCACCGCAGGGCCAGCCGTTCGCCGACCTGCTCGAACAGTTCGCGCAGACTGAGCGAGCGCGGGGTCTCGCTGGATGCCTGCCTGGGCATAGCCGGCGCCGGTTCGTCGGGTGTCAGGCGCCGTGGATCGCGCGTGCCTCGCGCGTCGCGGCGCGCTGGTGGTCGGTCACCTTGTCCTTGTGCTTGCGCACCTGCGTGTCGAGCTTGTCGACCAGCGCATCGATCGCCGCGTACATGTCCCCGGCAGATGCGTCGGCATGCACCACCTTCTGGGCGATCGTGACCGTGGCTTCGGCCTTGTGCAGCAGCTTCTCGACGCCGAGCACGACATTGACGTCGATGACGTGCTCGAAGTGGCGCACGATGCGCTCGAGCTTGGCGGTGACGTAATCGCGCAGGGCGGGAGTGACTTCCATCTGCTGGCCGGAGATGTGTAGTTGCATCGGAACCTCCTGGAGATTCGTTGAGCCGCGAAACGCAATCTTCGCGGATGGCGGTTGCAGCGGAAGTGAAGAAGCGAGCGACTCGGCACGCGCCGGGGATCAGGCGTGCCGGCAGCGTTCGCTCGAAGAGGGAATGCGCATCCCTTCGCGGTATTTTGCCACGGTGCGTCGCGCCACCGCGATGCCTTCGTCGCCGAGCAGGCGCGCCAGTGCCGCGTCGGACATCGGCCGAATCGGATTCTCGGCCTCGATGAGCTTGCGGATGAGTGCCTGCACCGCCAACGCGGACGCGGTTCCACCGGTTTCGGTATCGAGTGCGGCCGAGAAGAAGTGCCGCAGCTCGAACACCCCGCGCGGCGTGGCCAGGTACTTGCGCGCGGTGGCGCGCGAGATGGTGGATTCGTGCAGTTCGAGCGCGCTGCCCACCTCGCGCAAGGTCAGGGGACGCATCGCCTGCGGACCGTAATCGAGGAACGAGGTCTGTTGGCGCACGATCCACGTGGCCACGCGCAGCAGCGTGTCGCCGCGTGCGGTGACGCTCCGGATCAGCCAGCGCGCCTCCTGCAGGCAACCGCGCAAGTAGCGCTCCGTGGTGCCGCTCGACGACTGCGCGAGTCGCGCGTAGTGGGAATTGAGCGCAAGGCCAGGGTGCGCGATCGAATTGAGCCGCACCTGCCAGCGGCCTTGCTGGCGGTACGCAATGGCGTCCGGTTGCACGTAGTCGGTACGCGTCCCGTTGAAGCGCAGGCCCGGCTTGGGGTCCAGCCTGCGCAATCGAGCCAGCGCCGACTCGAGCGCCGACGCGTGGCAGCCGAGTTGCCGCGCGAGGCGTTCCGAGGGAATCCTTCCGATCACGCCCGCGGCATCGCGCAACAGGCGTCGTGTCAAGTCGATTTCGGCTTGCGCCACGCCCGTCTGTTCGGCCAGTTGCACGTCGAGGCACTCGATCAATGTGCGGCTCGCCACGCCCGTCGGGTCGAGGCGTTGCAGCCGATGGCGCATGCTGTCGAGCTCCCCAGGCGATGCCGGTGGCACCAGCTCGCAGGCCGCGATGACTTCAGCGTCGCTGGCGCGCAGCAATCCGTCCTCGTCCAATGCGTCCACCAGCACCGCGGCTATCACACGGTCGCGCGCCGACAGCGGCAGCAATGCGACCTGGTCGAGGAGGTGTTCGGACAGGCCCGATGGGGCGACCAGCCGATCTTCCCAGCTACCGTCGCCCGACTCCGCGCGATTGCCCGCCGTTACGTTCGAACTGGCCCAGTCCGCGTCGCCGTAGGCTTCGGCGTCGCCTTCGCCGAGCGCAACGCGCTCGTCGCTGCCGGGTTCGAAATCCGCTTCGAGCACGTCCGGGGCGTTGGCAACGCCGTCACGGTCGACGTCCGGACTGCCTTCTGCTGCGGCGCCATCGACGGTCGCGTGCGGCTCGAGGATGGCGTTGGTGTCGTTGTCGGCATCGCGTGTCGTTTCACCCGGCGCCAGGTACTCCAGCAACGGATTGCCTTCGGCTGCCTCGCTCAGCTCGAGCTCAAGCTCGGCGGTGGACAGCGCGAGCAACCGTATCGACTGCCGCAGCTGCGGCGTCAACGTCAACTGCTGCGTCTGGCCCAGTCGAAGCGCGGGCTTCGCCATCGACACCGCCACCCCTAGCAAGGTCTATGCCGGGAGTCTACCGCGTCCCGCGACGTGGGCGGGCATCGCCCGCTGCCATGTCGATCGCGCAAGCGCGGCAGTGGCCGCGCGGCAGAACGGGCGTGACCGCGCGGAGTTGCTGCCTACAACTCGAAATGGTGTCCCAGATAGACCTCACGCACCTGCGGATTCTTGAGGAGATCGGCGGGCAGACCTTCCGCGAGCACCGCGCCATCGTTGAGGATGTAGGCACGGTCGCAGATGTCCAGGGTCTCGCGCACGTTGTGGTCGGTGATGAGAACGCCGATGCCGCGCTGCTTCAGGTGGCGCACGATGCGCTGTATCTCGTTGACTGAAATGGGGTCGACGCCCGCGAACGGTTCGTCCAGCAGCATGAAGCGGGGACGCGCGGCCAGGGCGCGTGCGATTTCGACGCGCCGTCGCTCGCCGCCCGACAGGCTGATGCCGGGAGCATCGGAGAGATGCGCGACCTGCAGTTCCTCGAGCAATTCGAGCAGCTCGTTCTGGCGCGCGGAATCGTCCAGATCCTTGCGCAGTTCCAGGATCGCGAGCACGTTGTCAGCCACGCTCAGGCGGCGGAAAATGGAGGGCTCCTGCGGCAGGTATCCGACGCCGAGGCGCGCCCGCGCATGCATGGGCAACTGCGTCACGTCGTGCTGGTCGATGCGGATCGAACCGGCATCGGCCGGCACCAGTCCCACGATCATGTAGAAGCAGGTGGTCTTGCCCGCGCCGTTCGGACCCAGCAGCCCGACCACCTCGCCTGGCGCCAGCTGGAACGAGAAATCGCGCACGACGGAGCGCGTGCGATAGCGCTTCTGCAAACCCTCGGCGATCAGCATCCGCCGGTCGCCCCGCAATGGATGGGCGGCAACTGGGCCGACATCAGGGAGTCGGCGCCGCCGCGGGCGGTGGTGCCGCCTTCGGCTGCACCTGCAGGTGCACGCGACCGGTGCCGGCACTGGTGGCGTTGAGCTTGCCGGTCACGGTGTTGTAGACGATCGTTTCGCCGGACAGGTCGCCGCGCGGCTGACTGACGCTGGCGTTCCCGGTCAGGACGATGGTCTCGCCTTCGACGTCGTAGTCGACGCGGTTCGCGCGCGCCTTGAGGCGACCGCCGTCGTCGAGGTCCTGCTCGAGCGTCACGGGAGTTCCCACCAGCAACACGCGCTGCGTCTCCTGCTGCGCGCCCTGCGTGAGCGTGGCCTCGCTCGCCTGGATCACCAGCGTGCCCTGGGTGATGCGCACATTCCCCTCG
>JBKJSW010000058.1:0-5444 GCA_046595765.1 Ahniellaceae bacterium | reverse complement strand
GAGAAGATCGTCGCGCTCAAGGATGGCGAGATCTCGGAGCCCTTCAAGTCCGACGCCGGCTGGCACGTGATGCAGCGCCTCGGCGAGCGTGATCGCGATCGCACCGAGGAAGCATCGCGCACGCGTGCGCGGGATGCGGTGCGCGCCCGCAAGTCCGATGAGGAATACAGCGCCTTCCTGCGCCAGCTCGCCGGCGAAGGCTACGTGGAGAACCGTCTCGAAGGCGATCTGCCCGGTGCGCCGAGGAAATCCGCGTCGATCCACACCGACACCGAGATCACCTCCGATGCCGATGCGGCTGCGGTCGAAACCGACGACGACAAGGACACGATCGGCGACAACCTGCCGACGCGCGTCGACGCGCCGCGGCAATAGCCTTGAGCGACACGCACGCCCGATGACCGGCGCACGCGTGCGGCTGGCGCTGACTGCTGGCGAGCCCGCCGGCATTGGGCCCGAACTCCTCGTCCGGCTCGCACAGGAGCCGTGGAACGCGACTTTGACCGCACTCTGCGATCCGCAGCTCCTGCGCGCAGCCGCGGAACGCGCAGGATTGCGCCTGCGCATCATCGAGCTCGCCGTGAATGAAGCGGCGGTCGCACACGTCGCGGGTTCGCTGGCGGTCCAGCGTGTGGACCTGGAGGCTGCGGTCACGCCGGGAGTGCTGGATCCCGTCAATTCCGCCTTCGTCATCGCCACGCTGGCACGCGCGTGCGATGGTTGTCTTGATGGCACGTTCGACGGCATCGTTACAGCCCCCGTGCACAAGGGCGTCGTCAACGATGCCGGCGTGGTCTTCACCGGCCACACCGAGTTCTTCGGCGAGCGCGCGGGCGCAGCGCCGCTCATGCTGCTGGTCGCGGGCGAACTCAGGGTCGCGCTGGTGACCACGCACCTGCCCATCGCGCGGGTGCCCGCGGCGATCACCATCGCGTCCGTGCTCGCGGCGGGACGGCTGTTGCACCGCGGGCTGCGTGAGCGCTTCGGCTTCAACGCGCCGCGCATCGCGGTGCTGGGCCTCAATCCGCACGCGGGCGAAGGTGGCCACCTCGGCCATGAGGAAACGGACGCGATCGCGCCCGCGATCGCGGTGCTGCGCGACGAGGGCATCGACGCAACCGGACCGCTGGCGGCCGATACCGCGTTCGTGCCGCGGCGGCTCGCGAGCTTCGACGCCGTACTCGCGATGTACCACGACCAGGCGCTGCCCGTGCTCAAGCACGCCGGCTTTGGACACGCGGTCAACGTGACGCTGGGACTGCCGTTCGTGAGGACCTCGGTGGATCACGGCGTCGCGCTCGATGTCGCGGAAACGGCGTGCGCGGATCCTTCGAGCCTCTTCAAGGCCGCCGAACTCGCCATCGCGCTGTGCGAACGTGCGCGCAGCACTCCGTGAGCATTCCGCCCGACAAGCTCACGCACACTGCGCGTAAGCGCTTCGGCCAGAATTTCCTCCACGATCCGGGCGTCATCTCCCGCATCGTGTCCGCGATCGCGCCGCGGCCCGGCGAACATCTGGTGGAAATCGGCCCCGGCCAGGGCGCACTGACGTTCCCCTTGCTGGAACGCGTGGGCACCCTCACCGCCGTTGAGCTCGATCGCGACCTGGCCGCATGGCTGCGCACGCAGGCGCCACGTTACGGTGAGCTGACCCTGATCGAGGCCGATGCGCTCACGGTGGATTTCAGTGGCTTCAGGGCACAGCCGCTGCGCCTGATCGGAAACCTTCCCTACAACATTTCCACGCCGTTGCTGTTCCACGCCCTGGCGCACGCCGGTGCGATCGCCGACATGCATTTCATGCTGCAACGAGAAGTCGTGGAACGCATGGCTGCCGCGCCCGGCAACAAGATCTTCGGCAGGCTGAGCGTCATGCTGCAGGCGCGCTGCACGGTCGAATCACTGTTGCGCGTGCCCGGCGGCGCATTTCGACCTGCGCCCAAGGTGGAATCGGCGGTCGTGAGGCTGGTGCCGCTCCCGGCTTCGAGCATCGCGGAAGTGGATTTCGTCGCGCTCGACCGCGTGGTACGGGCCGGCTTCGCGCAGCGCCGCAAGACGCTGCACAATGCGCTGTGCGGCGTCGTCGACGACTTGCAACTGCGCGGGCTGGGCATCGATCCGACGGCGCGTGCCGAGACGTTGCCGGTCGCCGCCTGGTTGGCACTGGCACGCGAATCGGCACGTACATGAACCGTTTCGTGCAGGGCGCTTGAGTACCCCGGCCGCTATGCCGACAATCACGCCATGACCCGGTCCGATCCGCCAGCCACCGATCAATTCCGCATCGACGTCCAGGTCGAGACCCGATTCCTCGACGACCAGTCGGTGCCCGCGGACAACCGTTTCGTGTTCGCGTACACCATCACCCTGCAGAACCACGGTGGGATGGCCGCGCGCCTGTTGTCGCGACACTGGATCATCACGCACGGCAACGGCAAGGTGGAGGAAGTGCGTGGCGATGGCGTGGTCGGCGAACAGCCCTGGATGCGTCCCGGCGACGGCTACGAATACACCAGCGGCGCCGTGCTCGAGACCGCGGTGGGCACGATGCGTGGCAGCTACGAGATGGTCGCCGACGATGGCACGCGTTTCGTGGCAGCGATTCCGGAGTTCACGCTCTCGGTTCCGCGCACACTGCATTGAGTACCTTCCGCCTGCCGAATTCCAGGCCCGTGCGACGCACCGCCAGCAGTTGCCGGACGATCGCATGACCACCTGGGCCATCGGCGATTTGCAGGGCTGCTTCGATCCGTTGCAGGCGCTGCTCGAGCGCATCAACTTCGATCCCGCCGGGGATCGACTGTGGTTCTGCGGCGACCTCGTCAATCGCGGCGGGCAGTCGCTGGAAACGTTGCGCCTGGTCAAGTCGTTGCAGGCGCAGAGCGTGATCGTCCTCGGCAATCACGACCTGTCGCTGTTGGCCATCGCCGAACGCCGCGATGAAGAGCAGCGCAAGGTCAACGCCGACCTGCAGCGCATCCTGTTCGCACCGGACCGCAACGATCTGATCGAATGGCTGCGCCAGCAGCCGTTGTTCCACGTCGATCGCGAACTCGGCTTCGCGATGGTGCACGCGGGTCTTGCACCGCACTGGACGCTCGGCATCGCCGCGAAGCGCGCGCGCGAAGTCGAGACGGCGTTGCGTGGCAAGCGTTATCGCAAGGTCCTGCAGCAGCTGTACGGAAATCGTCCTGCCGCGTGGTCGCCGCGCCTCGTCGGCAACGACCGGCTGCGCGCCATCATCAACGTGATGACGCGCCTGCGCTTTTGCGACGCGCGTGGGCGCATCGCCTTTGAGCAGAAGGACAAGCCCGGTACACAGCTTGCGGGCCTCTATCCCTGGTTCGAGGTCCCGGGCCAGGCGGAACGCGAATTCCCGGTGGTATGCGGTCACTGGTCCGCGCTGGGGCTGGTCATCGGCCTCGGCATCCGTGCGCTCGACACCGGCTGCGTGTGGGGTGGCCCATTGACCGCGCTCGCACTCGGTGCGGAGCCACGCATCGTGCAGGTGCCCGGCAAACAGGATTCCAAGCGCGCCGCCTGACGGGCACGCGTCAGCTGCGGCAGTAGTCCACGAAGTCGAAAGCGAACGCGTGGCGCGCATCCGCCGGATGCCGAATCCGCGACGTTTCGCGCCATTCTCGCTCGTCGAAACGGGGAAAGAACGCGTCGGCGCCCGCGACCGCCGTGTCAACATGCGTCAACTGCAGTCGGGTTGCCAGCGGCAGCGCCTGTGTGTAGATCTCGCCACCGCCGATGACGCAGAGCTGGCCCGATCCAGCGTCGCGGGCACGGGCGATGGCCGCCTCCAACGACATCACGACCTGCATCGCCTCCGGTGGAATCCATCCGCTGCGGCTGAGCACAAGGTTGGTGCGTCCGGGCAGTGCGCGACCGAGCGCCTGCGCGGTCTTGCGACCCATCAGTATCGGCCTGCCCAGCGTCAGCGACTTGAAGCGCCTGAGGTCCGCTGGCAGGTGCCAGGGCAACGCACCTTCGCGACCAATCGCGAGTTGCCGGTCGAGCGCTGCGACCAACACGATGTCGAGGCCCATCGCGCCCGCAACACTCATACGGCCACGGGCGCCTTGATCGACGGGTGCGGATCGTATCGGTCGAGCGCGATGTCCTCGAAGCGGAATGCGAACAGGTCGCGCACCGTGGCAGCGAGTTGCAGGCTGGGTAACTCGCGCGGCTCGCGATCGAGCTGCTGCAGCGCCTGTTCGATATGGTTCGAATAAAGATGCACATCGCCAAACGTGTGCACGAAGTCGCCAACATCGAGATCGCATACCTGCGCGACCAGGTGCGTCAGCAGCGCGTAGCTGGCGATGTTGAACGGCACGCCGAGGAACACGTCGGCCGAACGCTGGTACAGCTGGCAACTCAGCCGGGACCGCGCGCCAGGTTCCGTCGCGGCCGCGACGTAGAACTGGAACAGCGCATGGCAGGGCTGCAGCGCCATCAACGGGAGTTCGCCGACGTTCCACGAACTGACCACAAGGCGACGCGATTGCGGGTTGCGCCGGATTTCGTCGAGCACCCACTGCATCTGGTCGATCACCCGACCGTCGGGAGCGGTCCAAGCCCGCCATTGGCGCCCGTACACGGGGCCGAGGTCACCGTTCGAATCCGCCCATTCGTCCCAGATGCGGACACCGTGTTCGCGCAGGTAGCCGATGTTGGTGTCGCCGCGCAGGAACCAGAGCAATTCGTGCACGACCGACTTCCAGTGCACCCGCTTGGTCGTCAACAGCGGAAATCCGTCCGCCAGGTCGAAGCGCAACTGGTGTCCGAACACGCTGCGTGTCCCGGTTCCGGTGCGGTCGGCCTTGACCGCACCGTGCTCCAGCACGTGGCGCAGAAGTTCGAGATATGCCTGCACTCAGCGCGCGCCGGATGTCTTGATCGCCGCGCTGGCAGGCAGGGCATCGTCGCCCGGCGCGGCACGGCGGGGCGGAAACGGCGCGCGCATGGACAACGCGAGCAGCACCAGGCCGGTGATGATCAGCGGCACCGACAGCAGCATGCCCATTGTCAACCAGTCGAACGCAAGGAAACCGAGGTGGGCATCGGGTTGGCGCACGAATTCGACCGCGAAACGCGTCACGCCGTAGCCCAGCGCGAACAGCCCCGACACCGCGTATCGCCGCCGTGGCTTCGCGGAGAAAAGCCACACGGTCAGGAACAGCACGATGCCTTCCAGGAACAGCTGGTAGAGCTGCGAAGGATGCCGGGCGAACGGCTCGAGTGCACCGGTGGCGTGCAACTTCACCAGCTCCTCCATGCTGCGGGGCTCAATCTCGAGCGATTTCGGGAACACGAAGGCCCACGGCACCGAGGTCAGCCGCCCCCAAAGTTCGCCACCGATGAAGTTGCCGAGTCGCCCGAGTCCGAGACCAATCGGCACCAGCGGCGATACAAAATCCATGGTGTCGAAGAAG
>JBKJSW010000303.1:0-4122 GCA_046595765.1 Ahniellaceae bacterium | reverse complement strand
CGCCCAAGAGGACGACCAAGAGCCCTCGAGCCGCTCTTGCCTTAATTACCTCCGTCCCCTTTTAAAAAAAACCCCGGCGATGCCGGGGTTTTTGGTTGCAGGGCGGAGCGCAGGGGGATCAGGGGCTCTTGATGGCCACGTAGATGCTGGACTGCGGTGCGCGGCCGTTCGCTTCGGTGAAGATCACGCGGGCGAAAGTCATGTTGGTGAGCATCGTGGTCGGAGTCGCGGTGATGACGAGCTGCTGGGTTTCCAGCGGTGGCGCGTCCTCGAAGCTGCTGCGGAACAGGTGACCGATGGTGGTGACGCCCTGCCCGGTGAAGTTGAATGTATTCGGGACGACATTGAGCGTTACGCCCGCCGGAGTCTGCACCGTGACGTTCCAAGTGGTCGGCACGGTCAGCGCGTTCTTCATCGTGCGCGTCCACGCGCAGCTCGCCGCGCAAGCGACGTTGCGCATGCTCGGCAGGTTCAACGTCGCGGGGTTGCCGCCCGTCGAGGGATCGGCCGCCAGATAATTGGCGAACGTCTCGTTCATGATGAGGCCTGCGCGGATGGCCTTGGTCATGTCGATACGGCCGGAGCCGACGTCATCCGCATCCCACGTGGTCGTCGCATCTTCGCGCGTACCCGCGCGCGACGCCGTCAACATCATCGCCGAACGCACCTCGGTCGGGCTCCATGCCGTCTGCACCGAGCGAATCAGCGCCGCCGCGCCCGCAAGGTGCGGCGAAGACATCGAAGTGCCGCTCAGGCGTCCATAATTGGCGGGCGTCGAATTATCGCCGGTTGCGGCGAGGATGCTGACACCGGGTCCGGTGATGTCGGGCTTGGTGACCGACGTCAAGGTGGAAGGTCCGCGCAGGCTGAAGCCGGCGATGACGTCGCCCTGCACGATCGCCGGCGTAAAGTTCACAGTGGTGGGATTCGCTGCGTTCAGCGTGATGTAGTCGACCAGCGCCTGACCGTCTACTTGCAGCGCGCTATAGGCGGGCAACGAAGCTGCACCAACACTCATGTTGATGACGCCAGCGGCGTTGTTGTAAATAATCGCGCGAGTTGCGCCGGCGCCCGCAGCGTTGTTGATTTTCTCTTCAAACGGGCAGGAACCGCGCGAAATTAGCGCAACCGCGCCCGTGAAGAACCCCGCGGGAAAACCGCCACCCGCCGTGCAGCCCAAGGGGTTGGCCGTGCTGTTGCGCAAGGGCAAATTGCTGCCCGCAGTTCCCGGGTTGGCGCCTGAACCTGGCGTCAGCACGAGGTTTTGAATGTTCGCCGGCACCGGCAGGGCCGTTCCTGTGGCCGTAAGGCCACCATTACCCGAGACGTTTGCGTCATGGGTCGATGCCGCGACGGTCGTCACCCAGGCTCCGAGGTGGTTCACTTCGCCCACTGGGTTCGGAGTTTCGGCGCGGGTGTTGCCGGCGGACGCCGCGATGAAAATACCGGCGTTCACCGCGTCAAGGAAGTTGCGGTCGAAGTCGCTCCAAGGCGTGCGACCGCCCGAGATCGAGAAGTTGATGACATCAACGCCGTCGAGGATCGCATTGTCGATTCCTGCAGCGATGGCGGCACCCGCGCAGGAGGAAGTGGCGCAGACCTTGTAGGTCCTCACCTGCGCGCAGGGCGCGACTCCCGAAATGCTGGTGAAACCACCCGGAATCGGCGGAGGTGGAACGCTGGCTGAGGTCAGCGTGTTGCCCGCCGCCGTGCTGGCGGTATGCACGCCATGACCCGAACCACCCGCTTCGACGTCTTCGGGCGTCGGACCGGTGCAGAGTCCGCCGGTCGATACCAGGCAGTCGCGAGCACCCACGAGCTTGGGGTTGGCTGCACTGAATCCGCAGCTCGGATCGTTGGCGAACGAAGGGTGGTCGAGGTTGATGCCCGAATCGAGTACGCCGACCAGCACGCCCTGGCCACGGGTACCACCGCCGAGGCCGGCTGGCACGTTGGCGCCGCTCCACACTGTATCGGCGCCGATGAAGGTGGGGCCGCGATACGTGTCGAGGTGTTCCTCACCCGCAAGGCGCACGCTGATCACACCCGGGACCGCCGCGATCTTCGCCGCTTCGTTCGCGGTGAGCATCAGCGCGACACCGTTGTAGGCGGCGATGTATTCATGCGTCGCGGCAACCGGACGGCCGATCTTCGCGCTCATCGCGCTCTCGTAGGCAGACTGCTTCTCGCCGAGGAACTGCTTGTATTCGTTGGCCGCAGGCGTGTTGGCGTCGAGGCCCGTCCCTTCAAGCTTGGGTGCGGTGGCGCGCAGGTCCTCGATGCCGCCCTTGTAATACAGCAGGCCCGGCTCGGTGAACTTGACGATGTACGACTGGCGCTGCTCGACCGACTGTCCTTCCGCGGCGAACGCGACCTGGGGCTGCCATGCCGAACCGATGAGCGCTGCGCCGATGACGGACGCAAGCATGGAAACGCGTAGGGTTGAACGCATGGAACAGTCTCCCGGGAATGATTGGCGCCTGAATTCGGCTTCCCCCGCGGGAAAACCTTGACCGTTCAGGCAGTGTTTGTTCAGTTAGGCGCGTTATAGAAACGCACTGCCGCGATTTACAGCAAGCAGACATCCGGTGCAAGCGGAAATAGACCCTTCGCTCCAATCGTGTCCGATGCGTTTCGCGCTTTGCGACGAGCGTAGGTTTTTAGGGGATGGGAGTAGCTCGCCGAACCGAATGTGTCGCGGCCGTGCATTTACCCGCAAGTCCCAAAAAAAAGCCCGGCGCGAGCCGGGCTTCGTTGCAAGTGAAGCAGCGGAGCAAGCTCCGCTCTACAGGAGCGTGGTCAGAACTGCAGGCTCCACTTGTCGATGCGGCCGACGTCGCCCGCGGCGTTGTCGTTGACGCGGAGCTTCCAGGTGCCCGCACGAAGTTCGCTCGAAGCGTTGACCGTGAAGTTCTGGATGATGTTGTCCTCGGCACCGCCGGTGCGATTGTGCAGCAGGTACAACGTGCCATCCGGCGCCACCAGGTCAACGCGGAGGTCGCCCTTGTAGGTGTGGATGATCGTCACGCCCACCACCAGCGTGCTCGGTGCGTTGCCGCTGCCCGTCACCACCAGCGGCGAATCGACCGTCGTGTTGTCGCTGATGGTGAAGTCAGTCGTGTTCTCGAAGAAGTTGACGCCGCCGCCGACTGTCCAGGTCGCCTGCAGGGTCAATCCGGAAAACGCACTGAAGCCACGCACCATGACGTGGTAAGTGCCGGCCTGCGTCGTCGCGAACGTGCACGTCTCGGCGTTGCCCGAACGATACGGACGACAGTCGTACACCGTCGTCGACGGCGCCGATCCGAACTTGACGTACAGGTCCGCGTCACCGGTGCCACCGCTCGTCACGATATTGAGGTTGGTGGCGCCCGCGGGAATCGCCACGGTGTAACGGAGTTCGGCAGCAGTCGCGCCGGAGAGTCCCGTGACCGGGACGCCATTCGACAAGGTGCTGCCGCCGCCCGTGGAGACGGTGACCGACTTGGTGATGCTGTTGGTTGCTCCGAGGTTGTCGGTGGCGGTCAGCTGCACGTTGTAGGTGCCTGCCGCTGCATACGTCTTGCTCGGGTTGGTAACGGTGGAGGTGCTGCCGTCGCCGAAGTTCCAGCTACGCGACGCGACGGTGCCGTCGGAATCGGTGGAGGAATCGGTGAAGTTGGCGGTCAGCGCCGACGTGGTGAACGAGAAATTCGCCGCCGGCGGCTGGTTCGCGGGCGGCGTGCCGCCAGTGAAACCCACGCTGTAGACGTCGATCGACTCGGACGTTCCACCCGACTCGTCGCGGTTGTCGGTGTAGATCGCGATGAGGTTCTGCATCATCGCGTCCATGCCGTTGTAGTCGCCCCATTCGAACGAATCGGCGATGTTCTTGGAGGTGATGCTGGTCAACCGCGTCGGCGCTCCCCAGGTCTGCGCGCCGTCGGTCGACCGGACGTAATAGATGTCGGTCCCAGAGCGGCCGGTCGAGTTGCGCGTGTCGTAGTACATGACGTATACGGCGCCGGTGCTGTCGACCGACAACCACTGGTTGAAACGGTCGATCGTGCTGATGTCCGCGGTCGGATGCGCCGTGGTCACCGTCCAGCTGGTGCCGCCGTTGCGCGAGTACGCCACCTTGAC
>JBKJSW010000251.1:0-2739 GCA_046595765.1 Ahniellaceae bacterium | reverse complement strand
CCGACGCCTGCGCGCGTGGCCTGGGGCATGTTGCGCGTCGCGAGCCACTCGCCGGCGACTGCCCCCACGAATGGCCCCAGTAGCAAGCCGATGATGCCCGCGAACGCGCCGATCAAGGTGCCGACACCCGCACCCGCGAACGCCAGCCAGCTGGCACCCGAGCGCCGCGCGCCGATCGCGGACGCGACGATCTCGAGCACCACCGCGATCACCGTCAGCACACCGAGCAACACCACGGTCCACACCGACACCTTGCTGAAGTCTCCAGCCCACGCGCCTAGCAGCATGCCCGCGAATACCAGCGGTACGCCGGGCAGCGCCGGCAGGATGGTGCCCGCGAGTCCCAGCAGGATCAGCAATCCGGCCAGCAGGTACCAAATCTCGATGCTCATGGGGTCCTGTTCGCCGTCGTGGCCGTCGCGTTCATTGTGCACATGGTGGCCGTGCTGCCATGAACAAAGAGGTTACCGTCGTTGAGCGATACTGACGGGATGAACGACCCGACTCCCGACATCGTTGCGCTCACCGGTGGCTGTCATTGTCGCGCCGTGCGCTTCGTCGTGGTGGCAGCGCGCGCGTTCACGGCACTGGATTGCAACTGTTCGATCTGCCGCATGAGCGGATTCCTGCACTTGATCGTGCCGCAGGCGCACTTCGAATTGACAAGTGGCGCGGACGCGCTGGCAACCTACACCTTTGGCACCGGCATCGCACAGCATCGCTTTTGCCGGACCTGCGGGGTCAAATCGTTCTACGTGCCGCGCTCGAACCCCGACGGCATCGATGTCAACGTGCGTTGCCTCGATCGCGGACAGGATTTCGACATGACCGTTGCAGCCTTCGACGGCACCGACTGGGACGCGCACGCGGCAGGCCTCAAGCACCTCTCGGCCTAATCCCGGGGGCAGCGCGCCGGCGCGTTCCAAAGCGAACCGACGCTGTCAATCGTTCAACGACCCGCAACATTGCGTCGTGCATAATCACGGGCTCGATTGCAGCACTGGATTCGCATGGCACGTCGTCGTGGCCAAGCTTCAGGTCGTTCCGGAAAATTCGGCCTCGTTCTAGTCGCGGGGCTGCTTGCAGCGGGCGCGTGGTGGTACTGGCAACAGCGCACACAGGCATCGTCGACAAGCGATGCTGGCCCCGTGGCAGCGGCGGGCAACGGCAGCCAGGAAATCGTGCTGCCGCCACCGCAGGTGCCCGCCGATGGTTTGTGCACGCGGCTCGGTGACCTCCGCGTCGCGACGTTGCTGGCCACGAACAGCGTCACTGTGTCCAGCCTCGCCGCAGACTCGGCTGTGCCCCGCGTAGCGGGCTGCTCCTGGCGCACGGCGGAAGGCGGGGAGGTCATCGCGATGTGGTTCGACGATGCCTCGCTGGCACGCGGTCAGGTGTCCGAGCGGGGCGCGGCGTATTTCCAGAGCGTGGTCACTGGTCTCGAATACGCGCTCAAGGCCACGCCCGAAAAGTTGACCGGCGTCGGCGACGAGGCCGCGGCCGCAGGATTCGGCACGACCAGCGCGGCACAGGGCCAAGTCGTCGCGCGCCGCGGCGGCAACGTGCTCACGCTCGAGGCGCGCGGGATTCCGCGCGCGGCCGCGGTGCGCATGACCGAGGCGCTGGTTGCGCAACTCTGAGTCGACGATGTCGCGGCGCCAGCTCAAGGCTGATGCGTTCGGTAGCGTGACGCTGGTCGGCGAAGGTGACGATCGCACGATCGAACGCAACGTCGGCGACGCGCGCTGGTGGTTGCGGCCCGTCTCGCGATGGGTGGCGTCGCGCGAAGCGCGCGCGCTGCGGCGGCTGTGTCCGCTAGAGGGCTTTGCGCGGGTGCTGCACTGGGATGGGTGCGTGCTGGCGCGGAGCTACATCGACGGCGCGCCCATGCAGGAGGCGCAGCCTCGCGATATCGCGTTTTACCGACGGGCATGGCGACTGCTGCGGGACATGCATCGTCGTGGTGTCAGCCACAACGATCTCGCCAAGGAACCGAACTGGCTGGTGACGCCGGGCGGCGCTCCCGCACTGACGGACTTCCAGATGGCCGTCTTCGGCCCGCCGCGTTCGCGTCGCATGCGCCTGCTCGCGCGACGATCCTGGTTCCGTGCGCTGTGGTTCGCGACGGCAAAGCCGGTCTATCGCTTCGTCACCCGCCGCATCCTCCATTGGAGTGATAACGAAGGGAAAAACTGAGGGCGCCTGGAGCGGCACTTGGTCAAATCCCTCTCCGCACGGGAGAGGGGTAGGGGTGAGGGACCTAAGGTGCGCCGAACCCCGAGGCACCCAGCGGTCGGCACCAGTTACACCCAGGCAAGCGCGGCCCCTCATCCGGCGCTACGCGCCACCTTCTCCCGTGGGGAGAAGGGATTAGAGTTGCCGGCAACTTCGCCTACCGCACCGAGAATCCGCATGACCTACTCGCTCGCCGGCAAGACCCTCATCGTCACCGGCGCCTCGCGCGGCATCGGCCTCGCGATCGCCGAACGTGCTGCGCGCGACGGCGCGAACGTGGCGATCCTGGCGAAGTCCGACGTCGCCAACCCCAAGCTGCCCGGCACCATCCACAGCGCCGCCGCTGCGGTCGAAGCCGCTGGCGGCCGCGCGCTGGCGATCCGTTGCGACATCCGGGAAGAAGGCGAAGTCCGCGCAGCGTTGGCGCAGGTGCATACGCACTTCGGCGCGATCGACATCCTCGTCAACAACGCCAGCGCCATCTGGCTGCAAGGCGCCCTCGAC
>JBKJSW010000098.1:0-4056 GCA_046595765.1 Ahniellaceae bacterium | reverse complement strand
AAAACCCCGGCTCAGCCATCCCTGGCTGAGCGTTCGGCGGGTCGCGCCAGTGGCGCGACAAATCCCGCCTCACCCCTGTGCTCAGACAACCTGCGCATCAAGTCCCGGTCGCCTGCTGCGATGCTCGGCTCACTCCAAGGGCGCAAGCTCGCTCGGGCGCCGCGCATCCCTGCGCTTCTTTGCGGCAACTCGTTCTGCCGGCTTCGCCCCTCGCGAAAGCTAGTCACTTGCTCGCGGGGCGCGCGAAACGCTGTCGATCCGGTTATTGGGGTCTCAAGGTCAAACTTTCTCGACCCTCGGAAGCTCGCAAGCAGGCGGCGCGATCCATGGCCTGGCGTTCGCTGACGCGCGCGCCAGTGGCGCGCAAGCGCGACCAGTTCTTCGCTCGTTGCACCCGGCGACTAGGCTCGCGCATCGTGCGCTCTCCAAGTCGCATCCGGCCACGGACATCCTGTCCGTGGCGTTCGCTGACGCGCGCGCCAGTGGCGCGCAAGCGCGTCAGCTCACCCAGCGGGCGAGTTCGGATTTGAGCGCGGGACCGTGTTCGCGCAGCCAGCGGCGATGTTCGCGATAGTCCGGATGCGCTCGCGCCACATGCGCCCAGAAGCGCGGCCCGTGATTGCGCTCGTGCCGGTGGCAAGCTTCGTGCACGACCACGTAGTCGAGGATCGCCGGCGGCGCCAGCAACAGCGCAAGGTCGATGCGCATACTGCCGTCGACGCTGATCGAGCCCCACAGCGTGCGCAGGGGCCGCACGCTGACGCGGCTCGCGCGCGCATCGACCCGCAGCAGTGCGGATTCATTGCAGCGCGCGATGTCGCGCGTTGCTTCCGCGACCAGCCAGGTGCGCAACGCGCGAGCGCCGATGGCCGTGGATTTGGGCGAGCCCAGCGCCACGCCGATGTGGATCACGCCGTCGTCGTCGCGCTCGATGCGGGGCAGGCCGCGGTCGAACCAGCGTACCGGCGTGAGCTCGCCGCGCAGTGTCAGGCAATCGTCGACGCCCGCGATCGCTGGCGCCAGCCGCGGCACCGCGTCCCGTTCCAGCTGCTTCACGATCCACGGCCGATGCTCGCGCACGAAGCGCTCGATGCTCGCCGCGCTCGCGCGCAGCGGCGCGACCACGCGCGCGCCCGCGTCGTCCACGATCAGCCGTAGTCGTCGCGATTGGGCGTGTCGCCGAATGGTCACCGTGCGCTCGCGCCCATCGGCGTCGCACCACTCGACCAGCGCCTCCGACGCCGCAGACGGCGCGGTGCGCGGCGACACGAACTGCCTGAGCCGTGAAAGCATCAGGACTTGCGCGCGTCCGCGGCGGCCAGCTTGAAGACGCGCTCGAGTGATGCAAACAGGGGCGCGAGGGTCAACGCCATCACTGCGAAGCGCGCGTCGATCTCGGCGGCAACCGAATCGCGGTCGCTCGCCTCGAGCTCCGCAGTGACGGCGTCGAGGAAACGCAACTTGCGCAACACCAGCAGTTCGTCCAGCACGAACACCACGTGGTCTTCGAAGGCGAACTCCAGCATCGCCGCCTGCTTGCCGCTCTTCAAGTGCTCGCGCACCTCGTCCGCAGCGAGATCCTGGCGACGGCACTTGACGACGGCGCCGCGATCCACAGGATCCTTGAGCTCGCACTCCTCGCCCAGCTGCCACGCAGGGGGCAGGTCGGCCTCGCGCAACCAGCCGGTCAGGGCAGCGCGTGGTGACTCGCCCGGATCGAGCGGCACCGCGGCGAAGCTGCCCAGCGCCTCGCGCAGGGACGCCACGAAACCCTCGGCGGTCTTGCGCGACGCGCTGTCGATTGCCAGCCAGCCGCGTTCGAGATCGAGGTATCCGGCCAGTCGCGACGGACGCACGAACGCGCGCGGCATGAGGTCGTGCAGCACGTCCTCGCGCAGGCGTTTGCGGTCGCGCGCGCCCGGCGGACGACCGCGATCGGCCGCGAGCGCCGCGACCTTGAGCGCGACCGCCTCGTTGACCACCGCGGGCGGCAGGAGCCGATCCTCGCCACCGAGTACCAGCAGGCGATAGGAACCCATCGCATGCGACAACACGTCGGAATCGCGTCCGTACGGCGATACCCAGCCACGGCTCGCCATGGCCAGGGGCGCCACCGGCTTGAGCGTGTGTTCGGCAAGCGCCGCGTCGAGAGCGATCGCGAGGCCGGTGTCGGGAACGAAGCGGAACAGCGTCAGGTTGCGGAACAACATCGCGTGTGGATACTCCGGTGGGGCCAGGATGCGGGCAACGATACGGGCAACGAACGCGGCCCACTTCGCCGAGGTGAGTCAGGGTCGCCGCGGCGGATCGCAGCAGGCGCCGCGGTGCGCGCGCGAACGGGTCGTGCCCGGATTCGCGTGCATGAGCGTGGCGAGGCGATGCGAAGCGCGAATTGTATCCGCGGCCTGCCCGCGCTTCGCTACACTTCGCCGGACACCGCGAACCTGTTAAGACCATCGAAGACCGCGCCGCAATCGCCCGCCGTCTGCTCGAACTCCGCGTCGAGCATCGCGACCTTGACGAGGTGATCGCACGCTTGGACGCGGCCAGCGATGCCGACGACCTGCAAGTCCGGCGCCTCAAGAAGCGCAAGCTCAGGATCAAGGACCAGATGAATCAACTCGAACATGCGTTGATCCCCGATCAGCCCGCCTGAGGAGTCCGCTGCAATGAGAGACGGTCCATGCTGCATCACCTGAGCCTCGTCGTCGGCGACTACGAGCGCTGCAAGAATTTCTACGGCGAGGCGCTTGCCCCACTCGGTTACACCCTGCGGGTGGAAGCGGACGGCTGGGCCGGTTTCGGCGAAGGCGAACATCCGAACCTCTGGCTGCACTCGGGGGTGGCGGTCACGCGTTCGCTGCACATCGCGCTGCGCGCGGCGTCGCGCGAGGTGGTCGACGCGTTCCACGCCGCGGCGCTGCGCGCCGGCGGCCAGGACAACGGCCCGCCCTCGCTGCGTCCCGAATACGGCGCCGGCTACTACGCGGCGTATGCGCTCGATCCGGACGAACGCAACATCGAAGTCGTCGCCATCGCCCGCTGACGCGGGCGGTAAACCGCTCAGGCGTTGTTGTCGGAAGTCGCGACGGGTGCCACGACGGGGACGAGTTCCCGCTCCTGCGCGGTCAGTTTCAGGATCGAGTGGCGCAGTTCGCGCGAGAGCACGAAGCGCGCATCCTTGGCGATGCCTTCGAGTTCGTCCGCGAAATCGATCTTGCCGGCGTCGTCGAGCCAGATGACGCGGCGATCCTTGAGCAGCGCGATGAAGTTTCGGAACAGGGTCTTGTCGAAAAACTCAGGTGCCGCATTCGCGTACAGCAGGGACAGTCGCTGTGCGATCAGGTGCCCGAGGTTTTCGAGCTCGGCAGTCGATAGCGCGCCGCGGCCGTTCTTCACCAGCACCGCCACGGCGATGTAATAGCGCTCGAATGCCTGCGTGACCGTCTGCGCGATCACGCGCAGCTGGAACGCGGCGTCCGTCTGCCCCACCGGGCGACGCAGCATGCGCCCGCTGGTCCCCACCTTGTCGAGCAGTCGCTCATCGACGAGGACGTCGAGCGTGCGCTCGATCTGGCCGCCGAAATCCTCGGCGCTCCACGGCAGGAACAGCTCGTTCTGGATAAAGGGATAGATGAATTGGCCGAGGCGCACCACGGTCGAACGGCGCAGCTGGCGGTTGTTGAGGAAGGGCGCGGCGCACCAGGCGGCCGTCGTCAGCAGATGCAGGACGTTGTTGCGGAAATACGAGAGCAGCGCGGATTGCTCGGGTGCGCTGGACAGCACGTCGCCGAGTGGATGGCGCGTGCGCACCAGGATGCCCATGCGTTCGCCATAGGCGATGATCGCGGCGGGCGTGAGTTCAGTGACCGTCACCCGATCCGAGTAGGGCACGCGTGCGAGCAGAGTCTGGAACAGGGCGAGCTGGCGCAGGAGGTCGTTCTCGGCCATGGCGTTGCGGGGTGTCGACAACAACGCCGCCGCCAGCAGGTTCACCGGATTGACGTCGGCGCTGCGGTTGATGTTGACCAGGATGCGGTCGCCCAGCGCGTCGAC
>JBKJSW010000039.1:0-8884 GCA_046595765.1 Ahniellaceae bacterium | reverse complement strand
GCTAGCGTTTCGGGTCCAGCCGCGGGCGCGAATGCAGCGGCTGGAGCGGCGTCACCGTCGTTTCGGCTCGCTGTCGATCTCTTCATGTGCCGCGATGTCGCCGTGTCCTATGATCGGTGGACACCCACTTCGTGCACAACCCATGGCCGATCCCGATCCAGTCGCGCAGCGCATGATCTGGATCGATCTCGAAATGACGGGACTCGATCCCGATGCGGATCGAATACTCGAGATCGCGACGCTGGTCACCGACGGGGATCTGACAGTCCTGGCCGAGGGCCCAGAGCTCGCCATCGCGCAACCGCTCGCGCGGCTCGAGGCGATGGACGAATGGAATTGCCGGCATCATCGCGCCAGTGGCTTGTGGCAGCGGTCACTGCAGCAGGGCGTCGGTGAGGAAGATGCCGAGCGCAGGACCCTTGAATTCCTGCGCGAGTGGATCCCTGCCGGCGTGTCGCCGATCTGCGGCAATTCCATCGCGCACGACCGGCGTTTCCTGCGTCGGTACATGCCCGAGCTCGAGCGCCACTTCCACTATCGCCACGTGGACGTGAGTACGGTCAAGGAACTGGCTCGGCGTTGGGCTCCCTCCATCGCTACCGGACTGCAGAAACAGGGTGCGCACACTGCGCTTGCGGACGTGCGCGAATCGATCGAGGAGTTGCGTTATTACCGACGCTTCATGGGCGCGTTGGGAGGCGCGCAGTGACATGAATGCACCATCCCGCCGCGCGCGCCCGGGTACGCGGGGCAGGCGTGCGGCGTGCTTTGCACCGATGCGGATCGCGTTTGCGCTCCTGGCCTTGCTGCCGATCGCCCACGCTTGGGCCGCGGCACCGATCACCGTCGCCCGCATCAAGCCGATGGCAGAGCTTTCGCGTGAAGTCTGGACCACGCGCAACGGGCTACCGCACAACCAGGTCAATGCGATTCGCCAGACGCCGGATGGCTATCTCTGGTTCGCCACCTGGGAAGGGGTGGCGCGTTACAACGGCGTCGGATTCCGTGTGTTCGACCGCAGCAACACGCCGGCGCTGAGCGACAACGGCGCGCGCAGCCTGCATGTGATGCGCGACGGCGGCGTGTTGATCGGTACTTCGCGCGGCGGCGTCACCAAAGTCGATGCACGCGGACGATGGCGTACCTGGAGTACCGCCCACGGACTGGTTTCCAACGAGGTGATGTCGGCGATCGAGGATCGTCGCGGGCGCATCTGGGTCGCGACCGAAAGCCAGGGCGTCGATCGCCTGGACGCGCATGGCGTCAAGCATTTCGGCAGGGCCGATGGGCTGCTGAGCGAGATCGAGTTTGATCTGGCGGAAGGCAGCGACGGGGCGATCTGGGTTGCATCCGCGCTCGGCGTCAATCGCATCGTCGAAGACAAGGTCGAAGTCCTTGCGGAAGACGCGGGACTGCCAGCCACGAACGTCAACGACATCGAGGTTGCGGCCGACGGCGCAGTGTGGGTGGCGACCCAGGTAGGTGGATTCGTGCGCCGCTCCGGCAGCGCGCGGTTCGAGCGCATCACCGCAGAAGACCTCGGCGAGGTAACCACCAAGGTGCTGCCCGAAGCCACGGACCGTGCCCTGTTCGGCACAGTCAACGAAGGCGTGATTGCGCTTGCGGGCGTCAATGTCGATCGCTTCCACAATCTCCGGAACCTGCCGAACAACCGGGTGACGGCGTTGTTCCGGGATCGCGAGGACTCCATCTGGGTCGGCACCAGTGCGGGCGTATTGCGCTTGCGCGACACGCCCTTCAGCACCTGGACCACGGATCACGGGCTGCCCGACGATTACGTGCGCACCCTCGTGGAGGACAGCGAAGGAACACTGTGGATCGGAACCAGTCGCGGCCTCGCCTCGGTGCCGGCAGGCAGTTCCGAACCTTTCGCCGCCGCGCCGGGACTGCCGACCGAGTCCATCCTGGGAATGACACCGGCACGCGACGGCGGCGTATGGATCGGCACCTATGCCGATGGATTGATCCGGTACCGCGATGGCGCGGTGGTCCAGCGCTGGAAAGACACGGACGGCCTTGCGCACAACCAGGTCAGGGCGGTACTCGAAACGCGCGACGGCACGGTGTGGGTCGGCACGTCCCTTGGGCTGTCGCGGATTCGCGGCGCCGAAGTCGTGTCGCTTGGACTCGCATCCGGTTTGCCTCGGGAATTCGTGATGGCACTCGCCGAGTCGCGCGACGGACGCATCTGGGTGGGTACCGCCAACGGCATCGGGATTTCCACCGAAGACGGATTCCGCACGCTCGAACTTCCGCCCGGTCTCGAGGCGCAGGACATCTTCGGATTCCACGAGGACGAACGCGGGATCATGTGGGTCGCCTCCGATCGTGGACTGCTACGAGTCGAAAACGACCAGGTCGTGGCCATTGGACTCGAGCAGGGCTTGCCCATCGATGGTCTCTTCGCGGTGGCCGCCGATTCACTCGAAAACCTCTGGCTATCGTCCAATCGCGGCGTCATGCGGCTGGCGCGCGCGGACGCCGATGCGGTGGCCGCCGGCGTCCGCCGTCGCCTCGAGGTGGAGCAGTTCGGCGAACACGACGGATTGATCAGCGCGCAGTGCAACGGCGGCGCTTCGCCCGCGGCGGCGGTGACTGCGGACGGCCGCATCTGGATCGCCACCGCGCATGGCGTGGCATTCGTGCGCCCGAATGAGCTCGCCCGATTCGCCCATGAACCGCCGAAGGCCGTGATCGAGGAAGTGCGGATCGATGACGTGCGAGTCGACAACCGCGGCGCGGTGGCGCTCACCCCCGGCCAGCGCAAGATCGAGATCCAGTACGCGGCGCTGAGCTTCCTGACGCCGGAGCGCATCCGCTACCGCTACGTGCTCGAGGGTCTCGACGAGAAGTGGTCGGTGCGCGGCGAGGGCCGCAGTGCGCAGTTCACCAACCTCAAGCCCGGCAACTATCGTTTTCGTGTCGCCGCCATGTTCCCGGGCGGTGGATGGTCGCGGCAGGAAGCAATGTTGCCGATCTCCGTGGAGCAGGTGTGGTGGAAGCGCACCTCAATCATGCTGCCGCTGGCGAGCGCCCTGCTGATCGCGTTGTGGCTCGCGTACCGCGCGCGCATGCTCAGCCTGGCCCGGGACGCCGCCCATCTCGTGGCCCTGGTCGAACGTCGCACCAAGGACCTGCGCACGCAGACCGCGCTGCTCAAGGCCGCCGATTCCGACAAGACCGCCCTGCTGGCGCGACTACGCACGCAATCGGAGGATTTCGAGCGGCAAGCGCGCGAGGATTCGCTGACGGGGCTGCACAATCGCCGTTCCGCGGATGCATTCCTGGAGGCGGCAAGTGCGCGTGCAGACCTCGATCTAACCCCGCTCACCCTCGTCCTGATCGACCTCGATAACTTCAAGTCGGTCAACGACCGCTACTCGCATGCGATCGGCGACGCGGCATTGCGCGCCGTGGCGGAGGTGCTGCGGCGCCATGCGCGCGAGGGCGATCTGGCCGCGCGCTGGGGTGGCGAAGAGTTCGTGCTGGTGTTGCCAGGCGTCGACCTCGACGGCGCGAGGGCCATCGCGGAACGCATGCGGGCGGCCGTGGCGTCCCTCGATCTCAGCGCAACGGCAGAGGGTCTCGCGCTGACGCTGAGCGCCGGAGTGGCGGAACATGTCCGGGGCGAAAGCGGCAGCCGCCTCGTGAGTCGGGCGGATGACCAGCTGTACACGGCGAAGCGCAACGGGCGCAACCGCGTCGAAGCCTGAAACACGCAAGCCCGGTTCCCGAAGTGTTGGGCGCGCCGGATGCCCTCTGCAGTTGCGTGAAAGGTCCGCATCGTCACCGTCGTCCGCATGTGTCCGAGCACTAGAGCACTTCGTTGGCGTGCTCGGGTTCGTTGGCTCGAGGCGCCATTTGCACCAGCGTCTGCCTGCTCGCCAAACGCACGGCGTTCCTGCACAGGTTTGCGTGCGCACGGCGTAGCAACTCGCTGCGGATGCGCAGGTGGTCGGCCGTGGCGACCCACGCGGACAGCAGCATGCAAATGCCCAGTTCGTCGAACTGCACCACCGTACACTCCGGTGGAGGATCGACCAGGACGCCCTCCATTTGGCGCGCGGCTTCGAGCAACGCCTCCTGCGCCGGCTCGATGGCCTGTTCGAACGAAAGCGTGATCGTGACATCGATGCGGCGCAGCGGACGCGCCGTGAAGTTGTAGATCGGGGCCTTGGTGATTTCGCTGTTGGGCACGAGGATGTCCTCGTTCTGCGGGGTTCGCAGGCGCGTCGAGAAGATCCGCACCTGCTCGACGATGCCCTCGATGCCACTGATCCTGACCTGGTCGCCAGCGCGAAAGGGTCGCAGTGCCATCAGCATGACGCCCGAGGCGATGTTCGACAGCGAATCCTTGAGTGCCAGTCCGATCGCGAGCCCGGCAGCCCCGAGCACCGTCAGCAGTGATGCGGGCGGCACCCCGATCTGCGTGAGCGCAGCGACGATCACCACCATCGACAGGGCCGCGTACACCACGTTGCGCACGAAGCTGCGCAGGATCGGATCGGCCTTGTCGAAACGGGACAGGGAGCGCTCGAGCAGGTTTGCAACGCGGCGCGCGACCCACAGGCCCACCAGCAGAATCACCAGCGCCCCGAGGATGCGTGCCGCCCACTGCGTCAACAGCGCGCTCCAGTCCAGTGCGAGCAGCGAATCGCCCGCTGTGCGCGGGAGCGAGGTTTTCGGCGGAGTCGACAGGGCCGCGTGTGGCAGTGCGGCGATGGCCAACCGGGGCTCAGCCGGCAGCATTGCGGGCAAGCCGCAGCCACGTGTCGACGACGGTGTCGGGATTGAGTGACACGGATTCAATGCCTTGCTGCATGAGCCAATCGGCGAGGTCGGGATGGTCGCTCGGCCCCTGGCCGCAGATACCGATGTATTTTCCGCGCGCCTTGGCAGCGCGGATCGCCATGGTCAGGAGTTTCTTCACCGCGGGATCGCGCTCGTCGAAAAGATGCGCGATCACGCCGGAATCGCGGTCGAGGCCGAGGGTGAGCTGCGTCAAGTCGTTCGAGCCGATCGAGAACCCGTCGAACAGGTCGAGGAACTCGTCCGCGAGCAATGCGTTGGAGGGCAGCTCGCACATCATGATGAGCTTGAGCCCATGCTCGCCGCTGACCAGGCCGTTGGTGGCGAGCGCGTCGATCACGCGACGGCCTTCGTCAAGGGTGCGCACGAACGGGATCATCACCCAGCAGTTGTCCAGACCCATCTCTTCGCGCACGCGCTTCACCGCGCGACACTCGAGCGCGAAGGCGGCCGCGAAGCTCGGATCGATGTAGCGCGACGCACCGCGGAATCCCAGCATGGGATTCTCCTCGTGCGGTTCGTAGGCGGCGCCGCCCACGAGGTTCGCGTATTCGTTCGACTTGAAATCGCTCAGACGCACGATCACCGGATGCGGCGCGAACGCCGCGGTCAGCGTCGCGATTCCCTCCACCAGACGGTCGACGTAGAAACTCACGGGATCCGCGTAACCGGAGATCATGGACTTGATCTGGGCCTGGAGCTCGGGCGCCTGCGCATCGAACTCGAGCAGTGCGCGAGGATGCACGCCGATCTGCCGCGCGATGATGAATTCGAGCCGCGCGAGTCCAATGCCGTGATGCGGCAGCTGGGCGAAATCGAACGCGCGCTCCGGGTTGCCGACGTTCATCATCACCTTGAGCGGCGCCGGCGGCATCTGGTCAAGGTCCGCGGTATGCACGTCGAAGGGCAGGTCGCCTGCGTAGATGAAGCCCGTGTCGCCCTCGGCGCAGGACACCGTCACCGTCGCACCGTCAGGAATGCGCTGCATGCCGTCGCCCGTGCCGACCACGGCCGGTACACCGAGTTCGCGGGCGATGATCGCCGCGTGGCAGGTGCGGCCGCCGCGATTGGTGACGATCGCGGATGCGCGCTTCATGATCGGCTCCCAGTCGGGATCGGTCATGTCGGCGACGAGCACTTCACCGGGCTCGAACGCGCTCATCTGCGCGAGGCTGGTCACCACGCGCGCGCGGCCGCTGCCGATCTTCTGCCCGATCGCACGCCCCTCCACCAGCACATCGGCCCTTTCGCGCAACTGGTAGCGCTCGATGCGATTGGCGCGCGTCCGCGACTTCACGGTCTCCGGTCGCGCCTGCACGATGTAGAGCTTGCCGCTGACGCCATCCTTTGCCCACTCGATGTCCATCGGGCGGCCGTAGTGCTGCTCGATGGTGATCGCCTGGCGGGCCAGCTCGTGCACGTCGGCGTCATGCAGCGAGAAACGGCTGCGCAGCTCGCCAGGGGTGTTTTCATTGCGGACGCGTTCGCCCGGCGCGTCCGAGTAGACCATCCGGATTTCCTTGGTGCCGAGCGTGCGCCGCAGGATCGCGGGCAGGCCGCGCGCCAGCGTCGGTTTGTAAACGTAGAACTCGTCAGGGTTGACCGCACCCTGCACCACGTTCTCGCCGAGCCCGTAGCTCGAGGTGATGAACACCACGTCGTTGAACCCCGATTCGGTGTCGAGCGTGAACAACACGCCCGAAGCGCCTAGATCGGACCGGACCATGAGCTGCACGCCGGCGGACAGGAACACATCCTCATGCTTGAAACCATGGTGCACCCGGTAGGCAATGGCGCGGTCGTTGTACAGCGAGGCGAAGACTTCCTTCACGCGCGCGACCACGGCGTCGGCACCCACCACGTTGAGGAAGGTTTCCTGCTGGCCCGCGAAGCTCGCGTCGGGGAGGTCCTCGGCCGTGGCCGAAGAGCGCACGGCCACTGCGCAGTCCTCGACGCCGGCGCGCCCGCACAGCGCGGCGTAGGCGCCACGGATTGCGGCATCCAGTTCGGGCGGCAGGGGAGCGCCCATCACCCAACCACGGATCTCCCCACCCGCCGCCGTCAGCGCGAGCACATCCTCGACATCGAGCTGGCCGAGTCGGTCGAAGATGCGCTGGCGCAGGCCTCCCGCCTCGATGAACTGGCGGAACGCGTCGGACGTGGTCGCGAAGCCTCCGGGCACCGAGACGCCCAGTCCGGAGAGGTTTCCGATCATTTCCCCGAGCGATGCGTTCTTGCCGCCCACCGCGGGCAAATCGGACAGGCGGAGCTTGTCCAGCCACAGGATCAGGTCGGACATCTGGGGAACATCTCCGGGGCAGGGCGGCGGAGCCGCGGGCAAGCGCGCGGTTCGCGGCAAGCCGGCATTTTCGGCGATCCTGCTCCCCGCCTCAACCTAAATCGTCGAAAGCGGATCCAGTCGCGCGCGTCGCTGCATCCCGGCACCTAAACTGTCGCGAGTGCGTGGCGCGGGCAGGCTCATGGAAAAACGCGTCATCTTCTATCTCTCCGACGGTACCGGCATCACTGCCGAGACCATCGGGCACACGCTGCTCACGCAGTTCGCGCACATCGCTTTCACTACCGAACGCATTCCATTCATCGATACGCCTGACAAGGCACACGCCGCCGCGGCGCGGATCAAGGCCGCGGGCGATCTTGCGGGCGTGAGACCCATCGTCGTCAACACCATCGTCGATCCGGAACTGAGTTCGCTGGTGGCAACGCTGAGCGGTGCGCTCATGCTGGACGTGTTCCAGCGCTTCCTGGCGCCACTCGAGGAGGAGCTCGGCACTACGCGACAGTCAGCAGTCGGCCGGGCGCACGGCATGAGCGACGGCATCGAATACGAGGCGCGCATTCACGCCACCAACTACGCACTGTCGCATGACGACGGCGCGGACGTGCACTACGACGACGCGGATCTCATCGTGTGCGGGGTTTCGCGTTCCGGCAAGACGCCGACCTGTCTGTTCCTGGCGCTGCACTTCGGCATCAAGGCCGCGAATTACCCGCTCACCCAGGAGGACCTGGAGGAGAGCGAGCTGCCGCGCCGCCTGCGCGCCCATCGCAAGAAACTGTTCGGATTGACGATCGATCCGGTGCGGCTACAGCAGATCCGACAGATACGGCGCCCCAATTCCCGCTACTCCGACATTGCGCAATGCCGGTGGGAAGTCGCGCAGGCGGAAAAGCTGTTCCGCGCCGAAAAGGTGCCCGTGCTGAACACCACGCACACATCGATCGAGGAAATCGCCAGCAAGGTCATGCAGACCCTCGGCATCAATCGCCAGTTGTTCTGACTGCGCTTGAGTCCTGCAGGTCTGCGGCTTCCGCGGCCCAGGTGAGGCTGCGGAACTCGAAGCCGTGCTCGATGCGCGGCTTGACGATGCGGAAAAAAGGCGAGACGTCGAAATCGCGCGGCGCGTACAGGCTGTGGTGGCGGATGTGCAGGATTTCCGCGCGTGCCTGCTTCGCGCCCGGTGCCGTGGCATCCAGCATTTCAACTTCGGGCAGGATCGGATAGCGGATGGAGCCGAACGCCTGCGCGATCAGCGTGGAGCAGATGCCGCGGGTCGGTTCACCGCTACCCATGGCCAGCGCCCGGCGACGCATCGCACCCGGTACCGGCGGCCGTCGAATGAAGTAACGCGCAAGGTCGAACACGTTCTTGAGGTCGTAGGTGTTGCCCACCCGCTCGAGCATGAAAGCGATGAGCGAGCTGATGTCCTGTTCGCCGAGCCCGACGGGACGGCAGATCCGCGTATGCAGGCCCGAGAATTCCTTGAGCGGGATCAGCCGCACGCCCTCGACGATATCGGCATCGACCAGCACGCGCGCGTCTTCTCCACGCTCCGGCGAGTCCATGCGGTGGCCGAGATAGAGCGACGTGTGCGACCAGGTCGACTGGGTCAGGTACTTGATCGCGCTGGAGAAACGGCTGGTGCCTTCGACCAGCAGCACATCACCGGGCTGCAATGCCGCGGACAGGAGATCCGCAGGGCTCGTGGCCACGCTGGGCTGGCCCGGTCGGGGCTTCGCCAGGTGCCGCGCC
>JBKJSW010000377.1:0-3986 GCA_046595765.1 Ahniellaceae bacterium | reverse complement strand
CCGCGCCGTGTGGCTTACCTCTTCAAAGTAACGGAAGAAATCAGCGAACGGTGCCAACTGCAAGTCGCCTTGGGAAAAGCCGGGAAAAGCCGGGAAAAGCCGGGTCAGAGTGGACTTTTTTCAGGTCTTGTTTGCGATCAAGATGCGTGGTGAAAAAAAGCCCACTCTGACCCGGCTTTTTTCCGCGCGCCGTCTACCATGCAGTTCCTCACAGCCGCAGAGACTTCCATGTCCCTCTCGATGCACGCCGCGTCCGTTCCCATGTTCCAGCAGATGCTCGCCGCGCTGGCGGGTGTCCTGGCCAAGGCGGAATCCTTCGCCACCGAACGCAAAATCGATCCGGACGCGCTGCTGCAGGCGCGGTTGTTCCCCGACATGTTTCCGATGGCGCGCCAAGTCCAGATCGCCTGTGACTTCGCCAGCAGCGTGACGGCGCGGCTGGCCGGCGAGGAGGTCCCCACCTACGAAGGTGGCGACGGCACGTTCGCCTACCTGCAGCAACGCATCGCCACGACGTTGGCCTTCATCGGCGGGGTGGACGCGGCACGCTTTGAAGGCAGTGAGGAGCGCGAGCTGGTGCTGCGCCCCGGCACGCCCAAGGAGCGCCGCATCGGCGGCCAGGCCTACCTGCTGGCGTATGGGCTGCCGCAGTTCTTCTTCCATGTCACCACCGCCTACGATCTGCTGCGCCACAACGGCGTGGCGATCGGCAAGAAGGACTACATGGGCGCGTACTGACGAGCAGGGCTCAGGGAAAGCCGGGTCAGAGTGGACTTTTCCGAGGCCGCGTCGGGGCCGGCGCTGCGTGGCGATAAAAGTCCACTCTGACCCGGCTTTCGCTGGGCCATTCGGGTCAGAGTAGACTGGGTCAACGCTGGCGGAGCCGCTGCTGAAAACGCGGCGTTGACCTCGAAGCTTGACGCTGCCCCCGGTTTTCCTGTCCCCACTGTTTGTGGATAGTGGCGTAACGGAGGTCGATTCAATGAAGCGACGCTCGCTCGTTGGTGCCGGCCTGGGGCTATCCGTAGCCTGGCCATTCCGTTCGTGGTCGGCCGTGCCGAAGGCTCTCGACGACATCGCAGCCAAGTCGCTCGATGGCCGCGACATCAGCCTGCGCGCGTCGTCGGTCACCGACTTCGACGCCAGCCTGCGCGGCGGTGTGCTGCTGCCCGGCAATCCCGACTACGAGCGCGCACGGCGCGTATGGAACGGCATGTTCGATCGCCATCCGTCGTTGATTGCGCGCTGTACTGGAGCGACTGATGTGCAGCGCGCTGTGGCATTCGCTCGCGATCACGGTTTGCTGACGGCCGTGCGCGCGGGCGGCCACAGTGTCTCGGGTAAATCGACCTGCGATGGCGGGCTCGTGATCGACCTGCAGTCCATGCAGGGCGTGCGCGTCGATCCGAAGTTGCAGCGCGCCTACGTCGAGTCCGGATCGCTATTAGGCCAACTCGACCACGAAACCACGGCGTTTGGGCTCGCGACCACCGCAGGCACCTACTCGATTACTGGCGCGGCAGGCCTCACGCTGAGCGGGGGCTTCGGTCGCCTTGGTCGGCGCTTTGGACTGGCCTGCGACAACGTGGCGTCATTCGATCTCGTGACCGCCGACGGCCGCTTCCTGCGCGCGAGTGAAGACGACAATCGCGATCTCTACTGGGGGCTGCGCGGCGGTGGCGGCAACTTCGGCGTCGTCACTTTGATCGAATACCAATTGCATTCCATTGACCCGATGATTCTCGGCGGATTCATCAATTGGCCATTCGCGCGGGCCCGTGATGCGGTGCGCAACTATCGCGATATCGCGCTCAACGCCCCGGAAGAAGTGAATCTGCAACCCGTGTGGTACTGGGACGGCGGCAAATCGCAATTCGGCGTCGAAGTGTGCTGGTCCGGCGACCATGCAGCAGGAGAGAAGTGGCTCAAGCCACTGCGAACGTTCGGCAAGCCGAATGGTGACTCCATTCGACCGATGCCCTACGTCAAGCTGCAGTCGAGCAACGATGCCGGCTCACCTGACGGGAAACAGGCATACGCCAAGAGCGGCTTCATGCGTGGGCTCGAGGATGAGGGCATCGATCTCATGCACGACGTCTTCCTGCGCACTCCCGAGCTGTATGTGATGTTCTTCGACCACTGCGGTGGAGGCTATTCTCGCCTGGCCGCCGACGCCACCGCATTTCCGCGGCGCGACATGGCGTTCAACCTCGCGATCTGGGGCACGTGGTCGAGCCCCGACGGCGCCGAGGAAAAGGTCGAGCGGATGCGCGCTGCCTGGCGCGAGCTCGAGCCGCTGACGCAGGGCTTCTATACCAACTACGACGGAGCCGGCACGGTCGACGTCGACGCTCGCCAGCGCGAAAATTTCGGCGCCAATTTCGAGCGGCTGGTGGCACTCAAGGGCAAGTACGATCCGGGCAACCTGTTCCGCTTGAACGCCAACATCCCGCCGAAGCTCTGAGACCGAAGGGAAAAGCCGGGTCAGAGTGGACTTTTATCGCCAGCTAGCCCAAGCCCCGTCGCGGCCTGGGAAAAGTCCACTCTGACCCGGCTTTTCTTTGACCTGCGGCCCGATTGCCAAATGTTTTGGCGGGATGCACAGCTCTCCAACGTTTACTGGTTAGGTGCCTGCTGGACGGCGAAGCTGACGGCACCCATGGGCGGCCATGTCATGCCGACATCAACGCAGGAGCAGGTCATGACCGTTGACGCAGCAGTTCCCGCCGATTCGGCCGAGCGCGTCGAAGTGCTCGATGCGCTCCGCGGCATGGCGCTGTTCGGGATCCTGCTCGCGAACATCCTCTACTGGTCGGGCTGGAGCATGGGCACGGACGCGCAGCGCCTCGAGTGGGCAGGCGCGGACACCGTTCTCTGGCAATACCGCTTCCATCACCTGCTCGTGGATGGCAAGTTCTACACCGTGTTCTCGCTGCTGTTCGGTGTCGGCTTCGCGCTGCAGCTCGAGCGGCTGGTGCGACGCGGGCACGATGGCCTGCGCATCTATCGCCGCCGCGTGCTCGTGCTGCTCGGCATCGGGCTTGTGCATTCGTATCTCGTGTGGGACGGCGACATCCTGACCTTGTACGCATTGCTGGGCCTGCTGCTGCCCGTCTTCCATCGATGCAGCGGACGCGCGCTGGTGCTGACCGGGCTCGCGCTGGTGCTGGTGGTGCCGTTTGCGGGGCTGGCGCTGTTCGACGCGTTTGGGTGGGCGCCGCATGTAGCGCTGTTCGAATTCAGCGATGGCATCGCACGGGCCATGGGCGTGGACCCGGCGCCCGAGCACATCCTCGCGTGGATGCAGCGGGAAGACCTGCGCGGTTGGGCGGCGTGGGTGGCGAGCGGGCCGTGGTATTCGTGGGGCTTGCGGCTCGAGGTGTGGCGGATTCCCAAGGTGCTCGGGATCATGCTGATCGGCATGGCTGCCGGTCGTCGGCTTGCCGCTGGCACGTTGCTCGAAGATCGACGGTTGCTGTGGCGCGTGTTGATCGCCGGCCTCGTCGTCGGCGTGCCGGCCAGCGCGATCTATGCATGGCGGCCGGGGCTCGGCCAGGCGGACTGGCCATCGCTGATCGGCACGATGCCGCTGGGCCTCGCCTATGCGGCTGCGTTCGCGCTCGCGTGGCCTTTCGCGAGTCGCTGGCTCGGCATCTTCGCGGCGCCCGGTCGCATGGCACTGACCAATTATTTGACCCATTCGCTGGTGGGCATCGTGCTGTTCTACGGCATCGGCTTCGGCCTCGTCGGCCGCCTGCCGGTCTGGGCCTTCTATGCCGTAGCCAGTGCGATCTTCGCGTTGCAGATCGCCGCCTCGAAGTGGTGGCTGGCCCACCACGCGCAAGGTCCGATGGAAGCGCTGTGGCGACGTTGGACGTACGGGCCGACTGCACGAGTCGACTAACAAAAGCCGGGTCAGAGTCGACTTTTCCTTAGTCTTGGCGAAAGCCGGGTCAGAGTCGACTTTTCCTTAGTCTTGGCGAAAG
>JBKJSW010000369.1:0-3047 GCA_046595765.1 Ahniellaceae bacterium | reverse complement strand
CGTGGCGATCAACAAGATGGACAAGGGCGACGCCGACCCCGACCGCGTCAAGCAGGATTTGCTTGCGCACGAAATCGTGGCCGAGGAGTACGGCGGCGACGTGCAGATGGTGCCGCTCTCGGCGCGCACCGGCGACGGCGTCGATGCGCTGCTCGAGGCGCTGTCGTTGCAGGCCGAAGTGCTGGAGCTCCGGGCGCCGGTCGAAGGACGCGCCTCGGGCGCGGTCATCGAGTCGACGCTGGACAAGGGACGCGGTCCGGTCGCGACCGTACTGGTGCAGTCCGGCACCCTGAAGCGCGGCGACTACATGGTTTGCGGCGTCGAGTACGGCCGCGTGCGTGCGCTCTTCGACGAGAACGGCAAGCAGGTCGAGTCGGCGGCGCCATCGATTCCAGTGGTGGTGATCGGTCTATCCGGTGTACCTCATGCTGGCGATGATTTCGTGGTGGTGGCTGACGAACGCCTCGCCAAGGACGTGGCTCGTCAACGCGAAGAAGGACGTCGCGAGAGTCACCTCAACAGCAAGGCCGCGACCAACCGCTTCGAGGACATCATCGCGTCGATGGGCAAGGGCGAAGGTCAGCAGACGCTTAACCTCGTGATCAAGGCTGACGTGCATGGCTCGTCGGAAGCATTGCGCGAGTCGCTGACCGGTCTCTCGACCGATCTGATCCGCATCAACGTCCTTTCGTCCGGCGTCGGCGGCCTCACCGAGAAGGACGCGACGCTGGCGGCGGCTTCGAAGGCAGTGCTCATCGGCTTCAATGTGCGCGCCGACGCGTCGGCGCGCCGGATCGTGGAAAACGGTGGTATCGACCTTCGGTATTTCTCGATCATCTACGACGTCATCGACCAGGTGAAACAGGTCGCGTCGGGCATGCTCGGCGTCGAAATCCGCGAGGAGATCATCGGTACCGCGCAGGTGCGCGACGTGTTCCGCTCCTCCAAGTTCGGCGCGATCGCGGGCTGCATGGTCATCGAGGGCGTGGTCAAACGCAGCAAGCCGATTCGCGTGCTGCGCGACAACACCGTCGTCTTCCAGGGGGAACTGGAGTCGTTGCGCCGCTTCAAGGAGAACGTCGACGAGGTGCGCAACGGTACCGAGTGCGGCATCGGCGTGAAGGCTTACAACGACGTCAAAGCGGGCGACCAGATCGAGTGCTTTGAAAGGCACGAGATTCAGCGCACGCTTTAATCACGCGGCGAACAAGGTTCCGAGCGCCGCATGACTTTCGCCGGCGTGAGCCCCTCTCCCCCCGGGAGGGGGTAGGGGTGAGGGGCCGCGCGTGCGCCGAAGCAAGGTGTTTTCGTGCGCAAGCTCCGCCCCTCATCCGGCGCTGCGCGCCACCTTCTCCCGGAGGGAGAAGGAAACGACTGTGAGGAGATCGCTGTAATGGCCCACCAGAATTTCAAACGCACCGATCGCGTTGCGTCGCTGTTGCGCAAGGACATCGGCCAGCTCGTCCATGAGATGGTCCGCGAGGAGGGGCTGCCCTCGATGTCCGTTTCGGACGTCGAGATCACTCGTGACCTTGCGCATGCGAACGTGTTCGTGACGACTTTGGACCCGACGCTCGCCGAAGCGGGCCTCAAGGCGCTCAAGCTCGGAGCGAAGGAATTGCGCCGCGAATTGTCGCAGCGGGTGAAGTTGCGCGCGGTGCCGGAGCTGCACTTTTTCTACGACGACTCGGTCGATCGCGGCGATCGTATCGAACGTTTGCTGCAGGGTCTCGCCCCGGAAACCGAGCTGCCCAAGCCGGTGGATCCCGATGCGGGCGAACCGGGCCGCATCGAGTCCTGAGCGGACCGGGAGCGGCAGTCGACGGCGGCAGCCATCCCGCGCGCCGCCCACGTGCGCGCCAAGCCACATGCGTGGCTGTTCCCACAGGAGCCCTGAACAAGATGGCGCGAGTCAGCGATCCGGTCCACGGCGTGTTGTTGCTCGACAAGCCCTACGGAATGTCCTCAAACCATGCGCTGCAGCGGGCGCGGTTCGCATTGGGTGCGGCCAAGGCCGGCCATACCGGCAGCCTCGATCCGCTCGCGACCGGGATGCTCCCGCTTTGCTTCGGCGAAGCCACCAAGGTCGCGGGATTGTTGCTGGGTGCGCACAAGCGCTACTTCGCCGAGATCGTTCTGGGCGCGTCAACCACCACCGATGACGCCGAAGGCGAGGTGGTCGCGGTTCGCGAAGTCACCGGCTTGATGCGGGAGCAGGTGCCCGAGGTGCTTGCGCGATTCATTGGCCGGATCCGGCAACGCCCGCCCATCTATTCGGCGCTGAAGCAGCAGGGTGTGCCGCTCTACAAACGGGCACGGCGTGGCGAAGACGTAGCGGCTCCGGAACGCGACGCCGACGTGTTCGCGATCGACGGCGTGGACCAGCAGTCCGACCGTGTCTCTGCCGAGATCGAATGCGGCAGCGGCACCTACATCCGCAGCATCGCGCGGGACCTGGGCGAGCGTCTCGGGTGCGGTGCGCACCTCGGCGGCTTGCGCCGGCTTTGGGTCGATCCCTTCCAGCGCCAGCCGATGGTGTCGCTAGACGACATCCTTGAATCCGGCCTGGGAATGCGCGCCCGGCTGCTGCCGCTGTCTTCGGCGTTGTCCCGGTTTGCAGTCGCAATCCTGGACGAATCTGGCGCGCGGGGTTTTCGCCAGGGCCAGCCTACTGCCGTGGCTACTCCACCGGCTGACGCGCCGATCGTGGTGCGGGGGCCCGGCGACGCACTGCTGGGTCTTGGCAAGGTCGACGCAGAGGGCCGCCTGTGGCCCCATCGCGTGTTCAACGGCCTCTAGCGCCGTGCGGTTCCGCACTCGGAATGGCGTTTTATGCAAGGCAAAGCCTTGTAGGACAAAGGAATACGGGGCTACAATGCCGGGCTTTTTCCTTACGACCCAAACCCAGACCAGGCGGCTGCGACGCGATCGGCGCGCGCGGGCCTCGTCATTCGTTGCGGAGTTTTTTGCATGTCGCTTTCCACCGAACAAACCAGCCAGATCATTACCGACTACAAGCGCGCGCCCAGCGATACCGGCTCGCCCGA
>JBKJSW010000193.1:0-4373 GCA_046595765.1 Ahniellaceae bacterium | reverse complement strand
TTATAGTCCGGGGGCTGCGTCGGACCGCGTGCCTTCGCCGCCAACGTCAAGTTCGCGCATCAGCGCGGACACCAGGTAGAAAGAGCCGAACGCCACCACCCGTGCGTCTGCCGGCGCATATCTGCAAGCCGCCTTCCAGGCTTCGGTCACTGTCGCGTGGGCGCTGGCCGAGGCGCCCGCCTCGCGCACGCGCTGTGCAAGCTCCGGCCCCGACAGGCCACGCGCGGTTTCCCCATCCAGTCCGGCGCAATACCAGTGCAGCACGCGCTCGCGCAGCGCAGCGACGATGGACGCCGTGTCCTTGTCGGCGAGACAGCCGAACACCGCGACCACGGGACGCGTCGATTCCCCCTGGCGGAGAAATTCGTTGAGAACGCGCGCTGCCTGCGGATTGTGTCCGACATCGAGCAGGACATCGCGCTCGTCCACCCTCACGTTTTCCAACCGAGCACGCAGTCTCACGTCCTGCACGCCTTGCGCAAATGCCGCAGCATCGATGGGCAGGCGATCACCGACTGCGTCCAGTGCCGCGATCGCCGCGCTCGCATTCCCAAGCTGCCGCGGGCCGCGAAGGCCGGGAGTGGGTAGCTCGAGGGCGCGCCCTTTTGCGTTGCGCCAGGTCCATGCGCCGCGGTCTTGCGTCCAGTCATAGTCGACCCCCGCGGCCACAATCCTCGATTCGACCTCGACCGCGCGGTGGCGCAACGCCGACACAGGTGCGCGTTCCGCCAGCACCGCAAACGCTCCGCGGCGAAAGATGCCCGCTTTCTCGCGGGCGATCGCGTCGCGGTCGTTGCCGAGCCAGTCCTGGTGATCGAGATCGATACCCGTAACTACCGCGACGTCGGCGTCCACGATGTTGACTGCATCGAGACGTCCGCCGAGCCCGACTTCCAGCACCGCGAGGTCAAGTCTCGCGCGAACGAACAGGTCAAGCGCGGCCAGCGTTCCGTACTCGAAGAATGTCAGTCGAACTCCGGTCTGCAGGCGCGCCTGCTCGATGCGCTCGAACGCGGCGCAGATGGCCGCGTCCTCTACCTCCGCTCCGCCGATGCGGATCCGCTCGTTGTAGCGAATGAGGTGCGGAGAGGTATAGCTGCCGACACGGTAGCCGGCCGCACGCGCGATCGCGTCGACGAAGGCAACCGTCGAGCCCTTGCCGTTGGTGCCCGCGACCGTGATGACCACGGGCGCCGGGCGCGCGAGATGCATGGCCTCTGCCACGGCCCGCACGCGCTCGAGTCCGAGCACGATCTCGGCGCGCGGTCCCGCGAGCTGCAACGCAAGCCAATCGCCCAGGGATTGCGGCAGCGAGGACATCGGTTCCGGGGTGCTCGGGGACCAGGGTGGTGAACTTTAACTTTCGCGACCACGAGACGCACTTGCGCCGAGCGAGCTCGGCGCTACAAGAGCCGCTGCGATCGCTTGCGTGCGACAACCCGCGCTCTTGTAGAGCGGAGCTTGCTCCGCTGTGGTGCTTGCGCCGAGCGATCGCATCGCGATCGGCAACCCGCGCTCTTGTAGAGCGGAGCTTGCTCCGCTGTGGTGCTGGCGCCGAGCGATCGCATCGCGAGCGGCGTCGCCGCCGACCTTGCGGGTTGCAGGAGAGGTGGCGCGCAAGCGCGTCACGCTAGTTCGCAAGCAGGCATCCCTGCGGCTGGGCGACCGGCCCGCACATCCGTGTGCGTGCGTTCGGCCCATGTTGGACGAGGTTGCGGGACGTTCGACTAGGCTCTGCGCACGCGGATCGGGGCAAGCAGGCATCCCTGCGGCTGGGCGTCCGGCCCGCACATCCGTGTGCGTGCGTTCGGCCCGGCGCGACAGTCCCCCGGACTGTCGCGAGCGCCGGTCCTCACCCCGCGGCGCCGTGGGCGGCGACGGGCACGTCGGCAGGCAGGTCGCGTCGCTGCAGCAACGCCGCGAGCGATGCGATCTTGTCGCGCAACTGCCGGCGATCGACGATCGCGTCGATTGCACCGTGTTCCAGCAGGAATTCGCTGCGTTGGAAACCGTCCGGCAAGGTTTCGCGAACGGTCTGCTCGATCACGCGCGGACCGGCGAATCCGATGAGCGCCTGCGGCTCGGCGAGGTTGATGTCGCCCAACATCCCCAGCGACGCGGAGACGCCGCCGGTGGTCGGATGTGTCAACACGGAGATGTAGGGAACGCCGCCTTCCCGCAGCCGCGCAATGACCGCAGCCGTCTTCGCCATCTGCATGAGTGAATACAGGCCCTCCTGCATGCGCGCGCCACCGGTTGCCGAAAAGCAAACGAGCGGCGCGCGTTCCGCAAGCGCGCGCTCCGCCGCGCGAGTGAATTTTTCGCCAACCACCGACCCCATCGACCCACCCATGAAGGTGAACTCGAACGCGCAGGCCACCAGCGGCGAACGCTTGACGGTGCCGCGCATCGATATGAGCGCGTCCTTCTCGCCGGTGGCCTTCTGCGCGGCGACGATGCGATCCTTGTACTTCTTGGAATCGCGGAACTTGAGCGCGTCCACCGGCTCGAGGTTCGCATCGAGCTCTTCGCTGGTGGCCTCGTCGAACAACGCGAGCAGGCGCGCGCGCGCGTTGATCGCCATGTGGAACCCGCACTTCGGGCACACCTTGAGGTTGCGTTCGAGCTCCGGCTGGTACAGCGCAACGCCACAGCCTTCGCACTTGGTCCAGAGGCCTTCCGGTACGGCGCGACGCGTACCGCCTTCCGTACGGATGCGCGCGGGCATCAATTTCTGCAACCAGCTCATCGCAACGAAATCCTGAACAGGGAAGTCAGCTGGCCACGGCGCTGCCAGCAACCCGCATCTTAATCCACGTGCGCATGGGCGCCGTCGAGCGCGGTGCGAAACGGCGCAAGGAACGCAGCGGCTCGCGCGGCTGCGTCTTCGGGACCGCTTGCCTCTGCGAGCGCCGCGACCAGCGCGGAACCGATGACAACGGCACTTGCACCGCGCGCGATTGCAACCGCGTCCGCGGGATGCTTGATGCCGAAACCCACAGCGACGGGCACGCCCAGTGCCTCGTGCAGGCCTGTAGCGCGCAGGTGGACCTCGTCGAATGCCAGTCGATCGGCGCCCGTGACACCGGAAAACGCCACGCAGTAAACAAAACCCGCCGCCAGCCCGGCCATCGCCCGAATCCGTTCCGGCGTCGTGGTCGGGGCTGCCATCAGGATCTGCACGAGGCCAGCGGTGTCGAGTCGCGCGCGCAACGCGCCGGCTTCCTCGATCGGGCAGTCGACCAGCAACACGCCGTCGACACCGGCCCGCGCGCAGTCGCCGAAGATGTTCGCCGGATCGCGTTCGAACGGATTGAGATAGCCCATCAATACCACCGGGGTCGCAACGTCGACCTGGCGGAATTCCGCGACCATGCGCAGCACGTCACGCAGGCCCACGCCGCGTGCGAGCGCGCGCTCGCTGGCACGCTGGATGGTCGGACCATCGGCCATCGGGTCGGAAAACGGCACGCCGATCTCCAGCACATCCGCGCCCGCCGCGACCAGCGCGTGCAGAACGGGAACCGTAGCGGCAGCAGAAGGGTCCCCGGCGGTGACGAAGGGCACGAGACCGGTGCGCCGGCGCGACGCGAGTTCGGCAAATCTCCCGTCGATCCGGTTCATTGGCGGAGCGTCCACGCCGAACGAGCCGCGATCAAAACGTGAGACCCGAATGCGCGGCGATCGTGTGCACGTCCTTGTCGCCACGGCCGGAGAGGTTGCAAAGCAGCAACGCGTCCCGCGGCAGCTCGCTGGCGACACGCATTGCCAGCGCGACCGCGTGGCTTGATTCCAGCGCCGCCAGGATGCCCTCGCAGCGTGCCAGGCGGTGGAATGCCGCCAGTGCCTCGTCGTCGGTCACCGGGATGTACTCGGCACGACCGAGGTCCTTGAGCCATGCGTGTTCGGGCCCGACACCGGGGTAATCGAGACCGGCGGAAATGGAATGCGTCTCGATGATCTGGCCGTCGTCGTCGCAAAGCAGGTAGGTGCGGTTGCCGTGGAGCACGCCCGGCCGTCCCGCCGACAGCGATGCGGCATGACGTCCCGATGCGATGCCCTCGCCCGCCGCCTCGGCTCCGATGAGACGCACTTCGGAATCGCCAAGGAACGGGTGGAACAGGCCGATCGCGTTGCTGGCGCCACCCACGCATGCGACCAGCGTATGCGGCAGGCGACCGTAGTCCGCAAGCATCTGCGCGCGCGCCTCGCGCCCGGCCACCGCATTGAAATCACGCACCATCTGCGGATAGGGATGCGGGCCGGCGACCGTGCCGATGATGTAGAAAGTGTGGTCGACGTTGGTGACCCAGTCACGCATGGCTTCGTTGAGCGCGTCCTTCAAGGTGCGCGATCCCGAGTTGACCGGCACC
>JBKJSW010000361.1:0-3417 GCA_046595765.1 Ahniellaceae bacterium | reverse complement strand
CTCGCCTTGCGCCGCGTAGATCGCTACGCGATCTGCGCGCGGGCGCCCCATCCATGGCGCGCAGACTTCGCGCGTCCGCGTTCGTTTGCCGCGTCTTTCGTGGCGGCTGAAGCGCGGAACTCCCGCTTCTGCGAGAAGCGCAGGGCACCGGAATTGCTGATGCGATTCCGGCGAACGGTCAGGCGCGACCGGGTTTTGGTGACTTTTGACGCGAAACAAAAGTCACTCGCTCGCCGCAGGCGAGTGAAATGCTGTGGATGGCAGGAATGAGCCGCGGGTGACTGGCGTCGCGGGTAGCGAGACGTGAGCGTGGTGGCGAGTGTTAGTGGAAGATTGAACGCACTTGCAAAAAAGGTTGCGGAATGTGTCGCAAGTTTGCGTTTTTGTTGAGGAATTACTTCCTCACGAAAAACACACAATTATGTTGACAGTCAAATACTTGCGTCCTACTGTGAATTCCCGTGGTGTAACGGGGTTTTTAGTGGGGATTTGTGGCTGTGACGTTCCAGGGCGAGACCGCAATCACCGTTGACGACAAGGGGCGCATGGGCATCCCCGCGGCCTATCGAGAGCTCGTTGCCGTGACCTGCGAGAACCGCCTGGTGCTCACCTACAACCCGTTCGAGAGTGGGTGCCTGTGGCTGTTCGCCGCGACGGCATGGACGCAGGTCCGCGACCAGGTCAACGCGTTGCCGACGGCGCAGACGGTGCACCGCAACCTGCAGATGAAGCTCGTTGGCGCCGCCACGCCGCTCGAACCCGACGGCAATGGACGCATCCAGTTGCCTGCGAGTCATCGCGCCGCGGCGTCCATCGAAAAGCGCGCAGTGCTGCTCGGCATGGGCAACAAGTTCGAACTCTGGAGCGAAGCGGCGCACGTCGCCAAGATACGCCAGACCATCGGCGACGCCGATCTCACGGCTGACATGCTGGCACTGCGCCTGTGAGCGCAAGCCGCAGGCGCGCGCGCCCGGTCGACTCGTCGCCGCGCGCAGGACACACCGCCGTACTACGCAGTGAAGCCATCGATGCGCTCGCCGTCAGGTCCGGCGGGACCTATCTCGATGGCACGTTTGGCCGTGGCGGGCACGCACGCGAACTGCTGGAGCGGCTGGGCGCGGATGGCCGACTGTTGCTGATGGACAAGGACCCCGAAGCGATCGAGATCGCGCAAAGGGATTTCGGCAGCGATCCGCGTGTCGCGATCCGGCACGGCAGCTTCGCGGTCCTCGCCGAATGGTCGGCCACTGCGGCGGGACTCGACGGCGTGCTGTTCGACCTGGGCGTGTCGTCTCCTCAGCTCGACCGCGCCGAGCGCGGTTTCAGCTTTGGCCAGGATGGTCCGCTCGACATGCGCATGGACACCAGCACCGAGCCGAGTGCCGCAAGCTGGCTTGCCGCGGCGAGCGAGACCGCCATCTCCGATGCGTTGTGGCAGTACGGGGAAGAGCGTCACAGCCGCCGCATCGCGCGCGCCATCGTGGCGACCCGTCTCGAGCAACCGTTGACGCGCACCGCCGAACTGGCGGAACTTGTCGCGCGCAACGCGGGCAAGCGCGAAGCGGGCAAGCATCCGGCGACGCGCACGTTCCAGGCGCTGCGCATCGTGGTCAACCGGGAGCTGGATGATCTTGCGGTCGGCCTGCAGGGCGCGGTCGATCGACTGCTTCCAGGCGGACGGCTGGTCGTCATCAGCTTCCATTCGCTCGAGGATCGCCTGGTCAAGCATTTCCTGCGTGAGCAATCGCAGCCGCCGGCGAGCGTGCGCCGCGGATTGCCTCCACCCCAGGCGACACGCGCATTGCAGCTCCGCCTGGTGGGTGCGGCGGTGAAGCCATCGCCGTTAGAAGTCGACGGCAACGTCCGCGCACGCAGCGCCGTCATGCGCATCGCCGAGCGGCTGCCACTGGAGCGCGCCGCGTGAGCGGGCGCGCTCTCCTTACGCTGGCGGTGCTGCTCGTGGCCCTGGTCGGCAGCGCGATCGGCGTCGTCAACGCGCGGCAGGAAAGCCGCCGCCTGTTCGTCACACTGAATGCGCTCGAGACGGTTCGCGACGAGCTCAACGTCGAATTCGGGCGACTGCAGCTCGAGCAGGCTACTTGGGCGGAGCCGCAGCGCATCGAGCGACTCGCGCGCGAAGACCTGGGCATGCTGTTCCCGGCGGCAGCGGATACGCGGGTGATCCGGCGATGAGCTTGCCGACCAACCGCAGGCACGTCGCGCTGCCGCACACCGATCTCCGGCTGCGCGCCCGCTGGGTCGCCGGGCTCATGCTCGCGGTAGCGTGCGTGTGGGTAGCGCGCGCCGTCAACCTGCAGGTGGTGCAGAAGCAATTCCTGCAAGCGCAGGGCGAGGAGCGCTTCCTGCGCACGGTGGAGATCGCGGCGTCGCGCGGCATGGTCACGGATCGGAACGGCGAGCCTCTGGCCATCTCGACGCCGGTCGAATCCATCTGGGCGAATCCACCGGTGGTACTGGCGCAGCCCGGCCGCATCCCGGCCCTTGCCGCGGCGCTGGGCGTCGACGCGCAGGAGCTCGAGCAGCGACTCAAGGCACGCGCCGGCCGCGAATTCGTCTACCTGCGCCGTCGCATGCCACCGGTCGACGCCGAGCAGGTGCTCGATCTCAAGATCGACGGCGTCAACAGCCAGCGCGAATACCGGCGCTACTACCCGGCGGGCGAGCTCACCGCGCACGTGCTTGGTTACACGAACATCGACGATCATGGGCAGGAAGGCCTCGAGCTCGCGTTCGACCAGTGGCTTTCGGGCAAGCCGGGGGCCAAGCGCGTGATCCGCGATCGGCGTGGCCGCGTGGTGGAGACCGTCGAACTCGTGCACGAAGCAGAGCAGGGCCGCGAACTCAAGCTCACGCTCGATCGCCGCCTGCAACACCTCGCCGCACGCGAGCTCAAGGCCGCGGTGACCGAGCACCGTGCGCAGAGCGGTTCGGTGGTCATCCTGGAAGTCGCCACCGGCGAAGTTCTGGCGATGGTCAACTATCCGTCCTACAACCCGAATGCCGGCCGCACCGCGCGCGCAGGCTCGCGCCGCAACCGCGCTGTCACCGATGTGATCGAGCCGGGCTCGGTCGCCAAGCCCTTCACGGTGGCCGCCGGACTCGAGTCGGGCAAGTTCACGCCCACCACGCAGATCGACACAACCTCGGGGTACATGAAGGTCGGCCGCTATGCGGTGCGCGATATCCACAACTACGGCGTCGTCGACCTCAGGCGCCTGCTGGTGAAGTCGAGCAACGTGGGCGCGGCGCGCATCGCCGCGCAACTGGACGACGAGCACCTGTACGACATGTTCCATCGCTTCGGTTTCGGCGAGTCGACGGGCAGTGGCTTTCCCGGTGAAGTCTCCGGCGTGCTGCCCGCCGCGGAAGGCTGGAGCGACATCGAAAAGGCCACGC
>JBKJSW010000244.1:0-4655 GCA_046595765.1 Ahniellaceae bacterium | reverse complement strand
CGTTCCTCATCGGACTCTCGCGGCGCCTGGCCGCCCGGGGGTTTTCGCCCGATCGACTGCAACTCTCCATGGCGCGCACCGACATCGCCAATTACCTGCGCCTGGCACCCGAGACCGTAAGCCGCGTGCTCAAGCGTTTCCAGGACGAAGGCATGCTGCGGGTGGACCGACGCGCGCTCGATCTGGTCGATCGCGACCGCCTGGAAGCCGTCGCCGCGCTCGTGCTGCGCGAATAGGAGCCCGCGGTCGCTGCGCTGGACTTGATCTCGATCAGGGAAGGTCGGGCGTGGTCGGTGGATCATGCAGCGTCCACGACGGAGTACTCAATGCGCAATGTCCGCAAGCTCTGGCTGGCGCTCGCCATCCTGCTGGTCGCGTCGTTCTCCGTGCTGCTGTGGGCCGGCGGCGAGATTTTTCGCGCGGCCCCGCCGATACCTGAGCGGGTCGCCTCCGAGGACGGTAGCGTCATCTACACCCGGGCCGATATCGAACAGGGACGCCAGGTGTGGCAGTCGATCGGCGGCATGCAACTCGGCTCGATCTGGGGACATGGTGGCTACGTCGCGCCCGACTGGAGCGCCGACTGGCTGCACCGCGAGGCGACCGGGGTGCTCGATCTGTGGGCGCGTCGCGACGGCGGCATGGCGACTTACGCCGAACTGCCGGCGGAACAACAGGCTGCGTTGCGCGGACGCCTGCAGGCAATGATGCGGACCAATACCTATGAAGCGGCGACGGGCACCATCACGTTGACTGGGGACCGCGTCGTCGCACTGTCGAACGTCGCCGCGCATTACGAGAGCCTCTTCGGCAACGATCCGGCGACGCTTGCACTGCGCGAAGCCTATGCCATGAAACAAAACACGGTCGACAGCGCCGAGCACCGGCGCGCGCTGACCGCGTTCTTCTGGTGGACCGCATGGGCCGCGACCACCGAGCGACCGCACGCAACCGGCGACAGCATCGTGCCCGACAAGAGTGGCGTGGTCAGCAAGCAGGTGACCTATACCAACAACTGGCCGAGCGAGCCCCTGGTCGGCAACGCGCCAGCGCCCGCGCTCTGGTTGTGGTCGGCATTCAGCGTGCTGTTCCTGATCGCCGGCATCGCAATACTTGGCTGGCACCACGCAGTCAGCCACCGGGAAGAGCCGCATGCGATCCCGGCGAACGATCCGTTCGCATCGCTCAAGGTCACGCCCTCGATGCGCGCGACCGCTAAATATTTCTGGGTGGTTCTGGCATTGTTCCTCGCGCAGATATTGCTCGGCGCGATCACCGCGCACTACCAGGTCGAGGGACAAACCGCCTACGGCTTCGAGCTGTCGAAGTGGCTGCCGTATTCGCTGTCGCGCACGTGGCACACCCAGCTGGCCGTCCTCTGGATCGCCACTGCCTGGATCGGTACGGGCCTTTACATCGCGCCAGCGCTCTCCGGGCATGAACCGAGGTTCCAGCGACTCGGAGTCAACGTGCTGCTGGTATGCCTGGTCTTGATCGTTGTCGGCGCGTTCGCCGGCCAGTGGCTCGCGGTGATGCAGAAACTGGGGCTCGAGCACAACTTCTGGTTCGGCCACCAGGGCTGGGAATACGCCGACATCGGGCGTTTCTGGCAATGGTTCCTGTTCGTCGGACTGCTGCTCTGGCTCGTACTGGTCGGCCGCGCGCTGTGGCCGGTGCTGCGTGGTCCGCCCACGGAATCGAAGTCCATCGTTGCGCTGCTGTTCCTGTCCACCGTGGCGATCGGGCTGTTTTACGCAGCCGGCCTCATGTGGAACGAGCACACGCACATCTCCGAAGTCGAGTACTGGCGCTGGTGGCTGGTCCACCTCTGGGTCGAGGGCTTCTTCGAGGTGTTCGCGACTGCGGTGATGGCGCTGATCTTCACCCGCCTTGGTCTGATCAAGACGTCGACGGCCACCGTCGCGGTGCTATTCGCCACCATCGTCTTCATGGCGGGCGGCGTGCTCGGCACCTTGCATCACCTGTACTTCGTCGGCACCCCGATCTCGGTGGTGGCACTCGGCGCGAGTTTCAGCGCACTTGAAGTGGTGCCGCTGGCTTACATCGGCTTCGAGGCGCACCACACATGGAAATTGGGCCAGGCTACCCCGTGGATGGCGCGCTACCGCTGGCCGATCATGTTCTTCCTGTCGGTCTCGTTCTGGAACATCGTCGGCGCTGGCCTGTTCGGGTTCCTGATCAATCCGCCGCTGTCGCTGTATTACATGCAGGGTCTCAACCTCACGCCGCTGCACGGACACACCGCGCTGTTCGGCGTGTATGGAATGCTCGGCATCGCACTGGTGCTGTTCTGCCTGCGCGGATTGCGATCGGATGTCGTCTGGGACCCGCGGCCGCTGAGGCTCGCCTTCTGGTCGCTCAACATCGGCCTCGCGTTGATGGGGCTGATCACCCTGCTGCCACTCGGCACCATGCAACTCCTGGTGGCGATCGAACACGGCTACGCGTATGCCCGCTCGGCCGAGTTCATGCAACAGCCGATCGTTGAAATGCTGATCTGGATGCGTGTACCGGGCGATACGATCTTCAGCGTTGGCGCGCTCGCGCTGACCTGGTTCGTGCTCAGGCTCTGGATTGCGCCAAGGCGCGAGCCGCTGTTGCCACGCGAGCCTGATGCCGCGACTGCCGTTGAGTAGCGAGTCGGTGGCCGACGGCATCATGGAGGAGGTTCGGCAACCGTCGTCGCTGCGTGACCTGTCACCGCGATTGCTCGCCGATGCACCGCATCGGTTGCTGTTCTTCGTCGGTGCGGCGAATGTTCTGCTGGCGATGGTGTGGTGGGCCGCATGGTTGATCGACGCGCGTTGGCAAACATTCGGGTGGAGACAACCACAGGTTTACGGCGGCTGGTTGCACGCGATCGTCATGCAGTACCAGCTGCTGCCGCCCTTCATGTTCGGCTTCCTGCTGACCGTATTTCCGCGCTGGATGAGTCTGCCAGCGCTGACGCGATGGCATTACCTGCCGGTCGGGCTCGGATTGTTCGGGGGCCAGTTGTTGACGTTGCTCGGCGCCCTCGGTCCGGCGCCGCTGTTGCATGCGGGCGCCGCGCTGACGCTGGCAGGCTGGAGCGCAGGGCTGTACTTCCTGTCGCGCCTGATTTGGCAGGAATCCGGCAGGACGTGGCACGCGGTCTCGTGTACGGCGGCTATGGCGCTCGGACTGGTCGGATTCGCGCTGTATGCGATCCACCTGCACACGCCGAACCCGCGTCTCATGTTCGCAGCGATCAAGTTCGGTGGCTTCGGCCTGCTGTTGCCGGTCTACTTCACCGTCGCGCATCGCATGTTCCCGTTCTTCGCCGGCAACATCGTCGCCGGCTACAAGCCGTGGCGCCCGTTGTGGATACTGGCGGCGTTCTGGCCCCTGGCACTGCTGCATCTCTGGTTGGAGCTCGCGCACGGCTACGCCTGGCTCTGGCTCGCCGACCTGCCGTTGCTCGCGCTGAGTGCCTGCTGGTGGTGGCGCAACTGGCCCCCCGCCAAGGTGCCCGCGCTACTGCGCGTGCTGTTCCTGGGCTATGCGTGGCTGCCCGTGGCGCTGGCGCTATATGCGCTGCAAAGCCTGTGGTACGCACACAGCTCCGACTTCATGCTCGGTCGAGCGCCCGCACACGCATTGTTCATTGGCTTCTTCGGCAGCCTGCTGGTGGCGATGGTGACGCGCGTGACGCAAGGCCACGCCGGACGACCGCTGCAACTCGGTCGGACCGCAGGGTTCGCGTTCGTGGCGATCCAGATCGTGTGCGTTGCGCGCATCGTCGCCGAATTCGCGCCGGATTCGATGGCGTGGCAGGCGGCGGCCGCCCTGGGATGGCTGCTCGCGTTCGCGCCATGGGTCGTCAAATCCCTGGGCATCTACCTCGCGCCGCGCGCCGACGGCAAGGCGGGCTAGCGCGATGATCGAGTTCTACCCGCAGATTCGCGCGTTCCACATTGTCTGCGTGATCCTGAGCGGCAGCCTGTTTGCATTGCGTGGCCTCGGCATGCTCGCCAACGCTCGCTGGGCGCAGGCGGCGCCATTGCGCTTCCTGAGTTACACCATCGACACCGCACTGCTGACGGCGGCACTCATGCTGCTGACGATCCTGCCGGCCGCGATGTTTGCCAATCACTGGCTGGGGCTAAAGCTGTTGCTGGTGGTCGTGTACGTGACGCTGGGCGTGTTCGCCTTGCGGCGCGGGCGCACGCGACGCGTGCGCGTCGTGTGCTACTTCACCGCCTTGCTGGTGTTCGTAGCGATCATCGGCGTCGCGCGTGCGCATCATCCGCTGGGCTGGCTGCTGCGCGCGATCGCATGACTCCGTCTGGTAACACCACCCTCCAGTCTCGCCACATGCCGATGCTGCGAGCGTCGAGTGCCGACGGCTTCGCGTCCTGCGCCAAGGCATGACTGCTCGCGACTGAACCACGTCCACGCCCCGCGCACTGGGCCCGAGTCGGATGCTCCACGACTGCAAAATGTAAAATTCGCTGCCAGATCAGCAGCATGGGCTCGAAGTCACCGTCAGCAACGACGCGTCGCGCCTCGACTGCAACGCCCCAAGCTGAAGCGCGGCGGCGCATCCGGCCCGGTGGCCAGTGCGGCGCCGCACGCAAGCGTGGCGCGGCGTAGCATCAAGCTGTGTCCAGCCT
>JBKJSW010000201.1:0-19703 GCA_046595765.1 Ahniellaceae bacterium | reverse complement strand
TGTGGACTGAGCGTCGCGCCGCACGCGATTCCGCGCGCGGTGGGTTGGTGGAAAGACCCGGAGCCCGAAGGCCCATGTCGTGCTGGAGACGGGTCGGAATCAAGGGGGCAGCTGCGCACGCCAGCGACTTCAAGCCCCGCCCCCTGGCCCGCAGACATCGCGTCGATGCACTGGAGACGCGCTCCCTGGCCCTCGTGGCCGACCGGTCACGCAAGCATTCCGCAAGGCCAACCCGCTTGTCGCCGCCCAGGCCCTTATCATCCTGCAGGGCCAAGGGCGCGAGAAGTGAATCATGCAGATGGAACCGTCGCCGCTCCAGATTTCCACCAGGCCCGCCGCGTTCGATGCGGCGCGTCTGGGATGGGCGGGTGGACTATTGCTGACCATGGCGCTTCCGGGGTGCGTCTCCTCGGTCGAGCCGCGGACCGCGGGCAGTGCGACGGAACGGGCGACTACAGTTGACTACGAAATCCTCCGCCGCAAGGAGTCGTATCGGGTCGAGAGCAAACTCCGCAGCGTGCGTCTGGTCAATCATTATGGAGACCTGCGGGTGCGGATGAGGGACGAGCACGAACTCGGCGTGACTGCGGTGATCCAGCGCATCGGGCGACCCGGTCGCGTACCGACTTTCGATGTGCAGACAGGCTCCGACCATATCGACTTTACCGTTCGATACGCAGGCGACGATCCGGATGCCCCAGTCGATTTCACGCGCGGTCGCGTCGATCTCGTGGTCTTTGTCCAGCGTGGCGCGTCGTTCGATGTTGAAACCCGGGCAGGCGTCCTCGAAGTGCGCCGCGCCCAAGGTCCCGTCAAGGCCTCCACCACGTCCGGGAAGCTGTCCGTATCGTCGGCGGGTCCGCTCGATCTGCGTTCATCGAGTGGCGACATTTACGCACGCCAGATGAGTCCGGCGCTCAGCGGCGACACGACCCTGTCGAGTACTTCAGGAAACATCGAGCTCGGCGTTCCATCGCACGGAGACTTTGCGATTCAACTTGAGGGAAATGCCGGCGTCGTCCTCACCGAAGACTGGAAGCCGGGCGAAATCGCACGTGCGGAGCCTGGCGCGACGCGCTTCCACTTCACTTGGGGTACGGGATCAAAGCGAGTCGTCGCGAAAACGGGTGGCAGCATTCAACTGAGTCCGGTCATTCTGCTCGACACGGCTGCATCGAAGCCCTGAAAGCAGATCGATATTCGCGCGCAAATGCGGCGTCGAGAGGAACGCGTTAACCTAGGGATTACCTGTGCCGTCCGCATCGCACGGACGTGCCGGCATCTATCGCAATCGGGGGTACCATGAATCTCGCCAAGCAGCCTCGCGGCACGCAGGTCTTCGCGCGCGCCGTCGCCATCACGTTCTGCGCAATTTCCGCCATGCCCCTGTGCGCGCAGGGTGACTCCTCTGCGAACGCGGGTGATATCGCGGTCACGCGCGGCGCCGAATGGGTCAGCGCGCCGGTAAGCCCCACGCGCCTGACGGTGGACATGCGGCTGCTGCCACGCGTGCCGGCGTGGAAGCCCGGCGATCCGATTGTCGAGATCCCGCGCCAGTTTTACGGCGACCCGAATGCGCCCGTTCCCGTCCCCGTGAACAAGACGGCAGCGACCGACCCGCTGGTGGATCAGCAGCGTTCCTACCAGCCCTCGGCGCCACAGGGCGGTGGCTTCACCACGCCGCTGGTGAACATCAACGTGCTGGGCAGCGGTGCCCAACCCAACGACCCCACCGGCGACATCGGCACGCTGCAATTCGTCGCCGCGATCAACGGCACCGGTGGCGGCAATCTCGCGGTGTACAACAAGTCGACCGGCGCCCAGGTCATCGGCCCGACGCTGATCTCGAGCCTCAACAATACGGGCGGCGGTGCGTGCGCTTCCGGCCTCGGCGATCCCGTCGTGTTGTTCGACGAATTGGCCAACCGCTGGGTGATTACTGAATTCTCGAGCCAGGCGGGACGCAGCCTTTGCGTCTATCTCAGCGACGTCGCCGACCTCTCCGGCACGGTGACCTGGACTCGCTACGCGTTCCAGTTGCCCTCGTTTCCCGACTACCCCAAATACGGTGTCTGGCCGGACGCGTATTTCGTTGGAGCCAACGAAAGCAGCACCGGCGGGCAACGGCCTTTTTACGCCCTGGATCGCCTGCGCATGCTCGCGGGCCAGGCGGCGACGTTGCAGCGCCTGACGATTCCCAATCTCGCCGGCTTCGGTTTCCAGATGACCCAGCCTGCGGACCTCAGCGGAACAGACCTGCCGCCGACCGGTTCGCCTGCGTATTTCATGCGTCATCGCGACGATGAGTCGCACAACGCCGGGTCCAACGATCCGATGCAGGACTTTCTCGAACTCTTCGAGTTTCGCGTTGATTGGACCACTCCTGCCAACTCTTCGATCACTGGCCCCATCAGCATTCCGATTCCGGAATTCAGCTCGAATCTCAACGGATTGTCGGCATTCAATGCGTTCCCCCAACCGAGCGCACAAAAGCTCGACCCCCTGCGCGAGACGGTCATGCATCGGCTGGCCTACCGCAACCTCGGCGCATACGAGGCCCTCGTCGGCAACCTCACCACCGACCTGTTCCTGGGCGCGGGCTCGACGTTTCCAGACGACACCGGCGCCGTGCGCTGGTTCGAACTTCGACGCCAGCGCAACGCCAACATCATTTTTGCCGATGGCTTCGGCGATCCGGTGACCGCCGGTCAAGGTGCGTGGGCCCTGCAACAGGTCGGAACCTTTGCGCCTTCGGACGGGACGCCGGCGGAACAGGCGGATCGCTGGATGGCCGCGTCGAACATCGATTCCTCCGGCAACATCGCGCTGGCATACAACACCGTGCGCCAGGCTCCGGGCATCTTTGCCGGGTTGCGCTACACGGGCCGGCTGCAGGGAGACGCCGCTGGCGTCATGACCGCACCGGAAACCGAGATCGTGGCGGGTACCGGCTCGGTGTCGGGCGAACGCTGGGGCGATTACAACGACATGGGCGTGGATCCGGTCGACGGCTGCACGTTCTGGTTCATCGGCAACTACGCGCTCGGCAGCGCCCGCACCAACCGCGCGGTGGCGTTCCGACATTCCGAGTGCGGCACGCCGACTTTCAGCCTTGCGACGACTCCGTCGGAGGTCGCGGTGTGCGCGAACACGCCGACGCCGACCAACGCCCCGCCGGTCACCGTCAACGTCGGTTCCGTCAACGGTTACACGACCCCGGTTGCCCTGACCTTTGCGTCGCCGCCGCCGACCGGCATCGCGGGCACGTTCACTCCACCTGTCGTCATACCGTCCGGCACGTCCACGCTGCAGTTGTCCGCGACGAACGCGACCGCACCGGGCGACCGGATCATCACGGTCCGGGGCACCTCTGGCGCCATCGTCAAGGATCGCGCCGTGATACTGGACGTCGCCACCGCGGTCGCGCCGGCACCGACACTCACCGCACCCGCCAACGCCGCCGTGGGCGTCGCGACACAACCCACTTTCACCTGGACTGCCGCGGCCCAGGCGCAAGGCTATGTGGTGGAAGCATCGACGAGCTCGGGCTTTGGCACCCTGCTCTTTACCCAAGTGGCAGTGGGCACATCACTTGTTTCACCGGTCACGCTCCCCGCGTCGACGCAGATTTTCTGGCGCGTGCGGGCCACCAACCAGTGCGGCGTGGGGCAAAACAGCACCGTGTTCTCCTTCACGACCGCGGCGGAATTCTGCCGGACTCCGGCGCTCGCCATTCCCGACAACAATCCGACGGGCGCGACCGACGAACTGGTCATCGCCGCTGGCGCCAACCTGACCGATCTGAACGTCGCTGTGCAGATCGGGCATACCTGGCCCGGCGATCTGGATCTGGTGCTGACACGGGTTGGCGCACCCAACACCGTCGTCAACATCGGCACCCGATTGGGCGGCACCGGCTGCCAGGTTGACAATGTCGACGTGACGCTCGACGACGAGGCAGCGGGTGCGATCGTGTGCAGTCCGAGTCCACCAGGAATCTCGGGAGTGCTGCGCCCCACCAGCGCACTCACGCCGTTCGATGGCCAGTCGCTGGCCGGTACCTGGCGACTGACGGTGATCGACCGTGCGGGCCAGGATACCGGCACGCTCACGCGCTGGTGCCTGCTGCCGAGCCAGTAACGACACGCGTCCGGCGTTGGACAAGGGCGGGAACCTCCCGCCCTTGTCCGGATACCCGTCAGGGTGTCGGCAACAGCGTGCACGCCAGGTCGCGCACGCCGAACGCGCGTCACTGCGTGAGGCCGGTCCGCGAGCGGTGTCCGCGAATCTCGCTCGAGCCACCCGTGGAAGCGGCAGCGGCCTTGCGTAGCTGGCTCGCTGCCCAAAGATCGGCAACATGGTCCAGCCGGAGTCCGCGATGCCTGTTGCCCTCAAGATCGATTTCGTTTCCGACGTGTCCTGCCCGTGGTGCGTGGTCGGGTTACGGGCCCTCGAGCAGGCCCTCGCGCGCGCCGCCGACGTGGTGACTGGCGAGATCCACGTGCAGCCCTTCGAGCTCAATCCGCACATGCCAGCAGAGGGGCAGGACATCGACGAGCACCTCGCGCAGAAGTATGGCTCGACGCCCGCGCAGCGCGCCGTCAACGCGGAAGCGATACGCGCGCGCGGCGCGGCGCTGGGATTCGAGTTCCGCATGGACCGGCGTTCGCGCGTCTACAACACGTTCGACGCGCATCGCCTGTTGCATTGGGCTGCGCTCGAGGGCGTCGCGCTGCCGCTCAAGCATGCCCTGCTGCGTGCGTATTTCACCGACGGCCAGGATCCCGGCGCCATGGATACGCTGGTGCGGCTCGCGGGCGAGGTCGGCCTTGACCCTGCGCGGGCGCAGGCGATCCTCGCGGCGGACGAGTATGCCGACGCGGTCCGCGCGCAGGAGCGCTACTTCAAAGATCGCGGCATCCAAGCCGTGCCGGCCGTGATCATCAACGACCGCCACCTGATCTCGGGTGGCCAGCCGGTCGAGACGTTCGAACGCGCATTGCGGCAGATCGCAGCCGAGAATTAAGGCGGGGGCGCCGTGGCCCGGCCCGAAGTCGAGACGCTACCGGTAGTGGACGCCTCGCTGTGGGAACTTGCTCGAGGAATCCGCAGCGTAAGCTCCTGCGCAGGCGAGCGGGCCCTGCCCATGCCTCCAGGCGTACACTCTGCGCATCGGCATTAGGGCTTGGCCATGAATACAACAGGGACGGCGGTAGAGCAGGAAAGCGTGGCGGCGCACGCCGGGATTCGGCGCATCCATCGACTGCTCGGAAATTATTCGCACGACCATCAGCACCGTACCAACCGGCTGATCCACTGGCTGTGCGTGCCGCCGATCGTGTGGTCGGTGATGGCCGCGCTGTGGACCATTCCGGTACCCGCCGTGATCGGACGGCCGGGACTCTGGGCCTTCATCGCGACGTTCGTCGCCTGGGTCTGGTACTGGCGGCAGTCGCGCCCGATCGGCTTCACGATGCTGGCGGTATTCGCCGTGTTCGGCTTCAGTTGCCACCTGCTGATGCAGTCGATCGGTCCACGCGGCCTGCTCATCGCCGCGGCGGTGGTGTTCGTCGTGGCGTGGGTGGCCCAGTTCATCGGCCACCAGATCGAGGGCAGGCGGCCCTCGTTCCTGACCGACGTAACCTACCTGCTGATCGGCCCTGCCTGGCTGGCGCAGAAGGCGTTGCGCAAAGTCGGCATCGCGATTTGATTTTGTCCCTTTCCGCGCGTTGCATCGGCCGCGCATGTACCTGAACTCCTCTCCCGACAGGAGAGGAGCAGGGTCAAGGGTTTTGGCTTGCGCAGCGGCAACTGGCGCCACGGTGCAAGCCCGATCCATCATACGGCGCTACGCGCCACCTTCTCCCAAAGGGAGAAGGGAAGATCCAATGTTTTGATGCCGCCCAGTCATTTTGGCCTCGTGCTGATGATCTGCCTCGCGTGGGGTGGCAATTTCCTCGCCTCCGCGTTCGCGCTCCAACACTTCCCGCCCTACTTGTTCACCGCCCTGCGGCTCGTGCTGCTGCTGATCGTGCTGTTTCCGTTCCTGCGCCCCGTGGCGCGCGAACAGCGGTGGCGCCTGTTCGCGGTCGCGGTGCTCAATGGCTCGCTGCACTTCGGCCTCAACTTCTGGGCGCTCAAGCGAGCCGGCGATATTTCCTCGACCGCGATTGCATTGCAGTGCTACATCCCGATGAGCGCACTGCTCGCCGTGTGGTGGCTGGGCGAGCGCATCGGCTGGCGCACCGCAACAGGCATCGCCCTCGCGTTCGGCGGCATCCTCGTACTCGGTTTCGATCCACTGGTGCTGGACGCGCCTGATGCGCTGGCGATGACGCTCGCCGCGGCGCTGGCACTCGCCATCGGCACGATACTCATGCGCGGCCTCAAGGACATCGGCCTGTTCGAGATGCAGGCGTGGACCGCGCTGATCGGCATTCCCGTGCTGCTCGCCATCACGCTCGCAGTCGAAGTCGACCAATGGGACGCCATCGCGAACGCCAGCTGGCGCGATTGGGCCGCCGTCGCGTACACCGCGTTCGTCGCATCGCTGGTCGGCCACGGATTGCTCTACTACCTGGTGCAGCGGCATCCCGTGTCCGAAGTCACGCCCTACCTGTTGCTGGCGCCGGTGATCGCGGTCGCGCTTGGCGTGTTCGTGTGGGGCGACCAACCCGGACCCCGGCTCTGGATCGGTGGCGCCATGGTGCTGGGTGGGGTTCTGATCGTGGCATTGCGCGCGATCACGCGACGCAGCGAGGTGCCCCCGCTGGTCGAAGCCTAGTCTCCAGCCCTATCCCAATCCGGGAGAGCCGGGGCGGCGGAAGCGTGGATGGTGAGCCCCTCTCCCACCGGGAGAGGGGTTGGGGTGAGGGGCAGCGCTTGCACTGCACTTGAAGTGCCTGGAAGTTCATCGCGGATCTGCCGCTTCTGGCAAGTTCTGCCCCTTACCCTCGATCCCTCTCCCGTGGGGAGAGGGATGCAAAGCAGTGCGGCGCTCAGTCAACAACTCGGCTAATGGCTGGCATCGATGTCGTCGACGAACGCGCGCACGTCTTGCGGACGCACGATCGGCGTCGAGCAGACGCGCTCGGTGCAGACGAACGCCGCCGCGCGCTTGAGTACCGGGTAGGCAACGTCTGCGCTGGGCAGCGGTCCGTCGCTGCGATCCCACCATTCGAGGCGCTTGTAGGCAGCGGGCACGCGCAACGCAGCCGCGTGAAGTGCAGCAGCAGCGGCATCGTCGCGCGCGCCGATCACGGTCAAATGCAAGGGATCGCGGCCGATCTCCCGATCCGCCAACAGGATGCCGGCCTCGGTAATGCGCGCCAGCGCAACCGGCTCCTGGGCGAGATACGCGAGCGCCCGCGCGGCGATGTCGCGATGCGCGGGCTTGCCCGTGTAACGCGCCAGCGCATTGCCGAAGCGCGCGAGCGCAATGTTCTCGTCGATCTGCGCGGCGGGCGCGATCGGGGAGTTGCCGCGCGCGGCGCTGGCGTAACCCGACGTCGCACGAAAGCGAGCGTCGATGAAATCCGCCGCCGCGGCCGCCTGCGTGAGCCAAGCGCGTTCGCCGGTGCTGCGGTGCAGCTGCAACAGCGCGCGTCCGAGCGCCAGCGTGTCGGCGAGGTAGGGCCCTGCGGCGTCCCGCTCCCCGTGTCGGAAGCCGCCGCCGGCGAGCGCCCGATTGCGCTGTGCCCAAGTCACAGCGACACGCGCATCCCTCAGCGCAGCAACATCACCGGAAACCTCGTGCAGATACGCCAGCGCCTCGGCGATGACGCCCGCCTCGCGCGCGTAAAGGCTGCGATCGATGTGCGGCATGCCGCGCGCGCGACGCGCCGCATCATCGAGTGCGAAGTAGTCCGCGCTGTGCTCGCCGGGCCTGAGGTCGGCGTCCTGGCTCACGAAGTAGCCACCCTCCGGATTCCTGAGAAAAATATCGATGTAGCTGCGGATTGCGAGTGCGGCGTCGAGGTAGCGCTTCTCACCCGTGATCGCGTGCGCCAGCGCGTACACGCGCAGGTATTCCCCCTGCAGGGCGCCGAGCTTCTCGAAGTGTGGATGCGACCAGTCGCCGCCCGTCGAGTACTGGTACACCCCGCCCCACACCGGATCGATCAATGCGCGCGCCGCATCGAGGGTCTGGATCGCGCGTTGCCGCTCGATGCCATCGCCGTCGGCGGCGAGCGTCAGCGCATACTCGACGCTGTCGCGATCGAGATACTTCTGCTGGGTGGCGAGGCCACCGTGAGCAGTGTCATGGGTGTTGCCGTGGCGCTTTGCGAGCAGATCGCGCAGCGCGGGCGCGAGCCCCGAGCGTGTTGGCGTTGCATGCGTATCGAGCTTGAGCGCGCCCGCAGCTTCCGGCGAGGGGTCCTGGACGATCGCCGCGAGCAGTCGCGCCATCGGCTCCGGCGCGATGTAGCCCTGGCGCTTGACGATTTCCGTGCCGTCGCTGGCGAACACGATCGTCGCTGGCCAGCCGTAGTCGCGATAGCGGCTGGCCAGGTCGGGCCGCGCGTCCTGATCGATGCGCAGCGGCACATAGTTCGCCTGGATGGCGTCGAGCACGATCCGGTCGTGATAAGTCTCGCGATTCATGACGTGGCACCAATGGCACCAGACGGCCTCGAGGTAAAGCAGCACGAAACGCTTTTCGCTCCGTGCTTGTGCGAACGCCTCGACGTCGGAACGTTGCCAGCGCACGTCCGATTCCGTCGCCTGCGCGACCGCGCAGGAACACGCAAGCACCCACCACAGCAATCCGCGAAGCACCGTCGAGTTCCCTTTGAGGACGGAATCAGCATGCCCCGGCGCGCATGGGCGGGACGTGACGGCGCTGTCGCATACGCCGGGCGTCATCAGGACAACGACCGGAATTGATGCTGGTCACCGGACCCCACAACGAGAAAGGGCGCCGAAGCGCCCTTTCCGTGTATCAACCTGCAGCCGGAAGTTACGCGTTGCGACGCCCGAGCACAAACAGCGAGAGGCCACCGAGCGCGGCAAGCAGCGCTCCCAGGCCCAGCCAGTTGAGCGCTGGCACGGGAGTCTGCGCAATGCCACCGCCGCTGGCGCCAATCTGCGCCGTGGTGGTGTTGTTGGCGGGAGTCGGGTCGGCCGGCGTCGACGCCGTAATGGCCGCCGTGTTGATGATCGTGCCCGTCGAGTTGATCCGCACCGTCAACACGCAGCTGTTGGTCGCCCCATTTGCCAGCGTGGGAATCGTGTACGTCACAACCTGGCCAACCGCGGTCGCGCCGCAGTTGCTGCTGACGAAGGACAGCTGCGACGGCAACGTATCCGAAACCGTGATCGCGGAGGCGGCACCCGGTCCATTGTTCGTCACCGTCAACGTCTTCTGGAAGGTGTTGCCGACCAGCAGCGCGTTACCCGCAGCATTGTTGGACTGGGTCAACGCGAGGTCGGCGGCCGCCGGAGCCTGGCCACGAATCTGGATCGCAAAATTGTTGTTTGGAAGCGGGGTACCGCCAAACGCCCGGCTGCACCCGTTGTTGCCGGCGGTACTGCCGCAACGCTCGACGAAGCTGGTCGCCGGCTCGCCGGCGGGCAGCGTGCCGACGACCGGCATTTCGTTGAAGCGCCAGAACACGTCATTCCGGCTTGCGTTCAACTTGACGGTAATGGTGTTGTCCACTTCGCTCGTCAGATCCACGCCGCTGTAGTTGAAGCTGACCGGGAACAGGGTTCCGATCGCAACCGTGGGCGTGACGGTAATGGTGCGCGTCGAACCCGGGATGAGAACGCCCGTTCCAGTGCCGCAGGCCCCGGTCGCACCACTGGTCGTGCAGTCCGTGTACAGCTCCATGGTGAGCTGGAAGGGCGCGCCAGAGGCCAGGTTGAAAACTTCGATCTGGATATCGCAAAGCGCGCGCGGGCCAGCGGCCAGCACGATCTTGTCGCCCATGCATGTCGCGGGACCGTTCGCAGCAGACGTGATCTCAACGCCCGTATTGGCCGCATGCGTCGTGTTGTATATGGTCGTCGCAGCCGCGCAAGCACCGCCTGCGGGAGTCTGCTGCCCAGGTGAAATCCCGGTGGCAAACGCGACCGAATCAATCAGTCCCTGCCCTTGCGCCGCTACCGACCCCAACGCCAGCAGCAAGCCGGCCAACATATGAATTCGCATCGCCCACCCCATGACCACGTAGTAACGGTTGAAGTTAGCACGCCATGACTGCCTAGCGGAAGCGATAATCCGGCATCGGGCGCTACAGTTGCGGCACGAACCGGTCGACTTCGCGCGGCCGCAGCAGCCAGCGCGCGAGCGCGGGCAGGAAGATGATCGCCGCCAGCATGTTGACCACGAACATGAAGGTGAGCATGAGGCCCATGTCGGCCTGGAACTTGAGCGCCGAGAAGTTCCACGTGGCGACACCCGCGGCCAGTGTGAGCGCCGTGTAGAAGATCGCGATACCCGTGGTCTTGAGCGCGATGAAGTAACTCTCGGACAAGGTGCGCCCCTGCTTCATCGACTCGCTCATACGCGCAAAGATGTAGATCGCGTAGTCGACGCCGATACCGACACCCAGCGCGACCACGGTCAGGGTGTTGACCTTCATGCCGATGCCGAGCTGCACCATGAGCGCGTGACCGAGTTCGGTGACCAGAACGAGGGGCAGCACGATGCACACGGCCGCCAGCGGACTGCGGAAACTGATCAGGCACATCAGGAACACGGCTGCATACAACAGCCACAGGATCCAGTGCTCCACTTCGCGCACGGTGTCGTTGATCGCGGCCAGCACGCCGACATTGCCGGTCGCGAGCCGGAAGTTGACGGCGTCGCTGCGATAGTCCTCGCCCGCCGCCGCCGCCTTCTTCACCGCTGCGTCGCGCTTGGCCGCGAAATCCTCGCTGTACTCGGTGTTGGCCTCGCGGAATTCCTTCACCGCGCCGACGACGCGATCGATGGTGTCGGCCTTGTGGTCACTCAGAAACGCGAGCACCGGGATCGCCGAGCAATCGGAGTTGAGGAGGCCGGAGTCGGTTTCGAACCCCTGCGTCGCCAGCCGCAGGGAATCCGGATTGCGCGGCAGCGCGCGCCAGCGGATGTTGCCTTCGTTCCAGCCCGCGTTGACGATTTTGGCCGCCATCGGCAGCGTCATCACCTGCTCGACGCCTTCGACGTTGCTCATGTGCCAGGCGAAGCGGTCGATGGTTTCCATCGCCGAATAGCTGGCCGTGCAGGCGGAAGGTGCCGCTTCGGCGATGATGTTGACCATGTCGACCGATAGCGCGAACTTGTTGCTGATAAGCACCGCATCGCGGTTGTAACGCGCTTCGGGGCGGAGTTCGGCGACGCCGGCCTCGGCGTCGCCGATCATGACCTTGTCGCCCTGGCGCTCAGCGACGAACCAGATGCCCACGCCGATCAGGATGATGATCGCGGCGGGCACAGGGCGGCTGAAGCGGGTCAGCGCGGCCCAGACCTTGTCGAACCGGGTGAGCTGCCGCAAGCGGAACTCGCGTTTGCGCTCGAGGTTGCGGAGCTTCGTATAAGACAGCAGCACCGGCAACAGGATCAGGTCGGTGAGGATGGTGATGGCGACGCCGACAGTCGCGGTGATCGCGAGCTCGAAGATGATGCGGATGGGGATGATGAGGATCGCGGCGAAACCGATGCAGCCGGCAACCAGCGCGACCGCGCCCGGCACCAGCAGCATGCGGAACGCCAGCCGCGCGGCCTCGAGCGGGGGCACGCCGGTGCGCTGGCGCAACTCCTCGACCGTGCCTTCCTCGAGTCCGCCGAAGAAGATCTCGCCGCGGAACCGGTTGATCATCTGCTCGCCGTGGCTGACCGCAATCGCGAAGATCAGGAACGGCGTCAGCATGTTCATGGGATCGATGCCGAAGCCCATGTGGCGCAGCGCGCCCAGCATCCAGATGACCGCGACCAGCGCCGCCAGCACGGTCAGCGACGCAAGCTTGACCGATGTCGAGTACAGGTACAGCAGCAGCCACGTCATCCCGATCGTGATCAGGAAGAAATAGATGACCGACTTCGCACCGTCGGTGATGTCGCCGACCATCTTGGCGAAACCGATGATGTGGACGGTGTGGTTGTTGTCCTCGTACTTGGCGCGTATCGCCTCGAGTTGCGCGGCGACTTTCTGGTAGTCGACCTTGTTGTCCTTCGTCTCCGGGATGAGGTCGGCCCACACCATTGCGCCGGAGTAATCCTTGGCGACCAGGCGACCGAGGATGTTGGCTTTGACGATGTTGCTGCGGACCGTCTCGAAGTCTGCTGGCGTCGGCTCGAAGCCCTCCACGTTCGGCGTGAACGTGTCCGGGATGACATTGCCGCCCGCGAAGCCGTCCTCGACGACTTCGACGAAGCGCACGTTCGGCGTGAACAATGAGCGCGCGCGCGCGTCCTCGACTTCCTCGATCGCGACGACGTCGCGACTGACGTTCTCAAGCGTCGCGAAGTACTCGCGGTCGAACATGTCACCGTCTTTCGCCATGACCGCGATCAGCACGCGGTTGGCGCCGCCGAAATCCGCCTCGTAGTCGAGGAAGGTGCGCATGTACTCGTGACCGAGCGGGATCTGCTTCTTGAATCCGGCATCGACGCGAAGCTGGCTGGCGAAAAAAGCCATCGCGAGCGTCACCAGGGTGAACACGATGAGCACGATCGGCCGGTTGCCGAACACCAGCTTCTCGGCGAAGCGGACCAGCGGCCCCGGCGGCGTCTGCGAAGTCGGGTGGCTCATGGGGTGCGCCTCGATGCCGGGTTCAATTGCGGAATGGCGCGATGCCGCGCTCGCCCAGCACGACGATCGCGCCGTTGGCGTCGGTCACGACGCCGGAAAGGATTGGAGACTCCCCTTCGGCGGTCCTGTAGCGGCTGACCACGAACGGACTCTCGGCGTTGTCACGGCGCACCATGACGCCGTTGGCGCCCACCAGCAGCGCTCCGCCCTGCGCGATCGCGGCGCCGCCCAGCAGGCTCGCCCCGACGCCCGATTCGATCTTGTTCCAGGTGTCGCCCAGATCGAAGGTCTCGAGTACGTTGCCGCGCAGCCCGAACAGCAACGCATGGTCGTTGTCGAACCCGAGCGCGCCGAACATCGAGCCCTGGTAGGGAAGCTTGAGGCGCTGCCACGTGGCACCCTGGTCGCGGGAACGGAACGCGGTTCCCCTTTCGCTGGCCACCAGCAATGCACCGGAACCGGTGCGCGTGATGGCATTGAGGTGCGGATCGCTTTCCGCCTCGAGATCGAGTTCGTCGGCGCTGAAATTCCAGGATTCGTTGTCGCCTTCCGCGGCCTCTTCGGGAGAGGCTGCTGCGGCCGCCGCTTCGGCCTCTTCGGCGACCGCCTCGGGCTCAGCGTCACCGCGAACCGAGCGATGCTCCCACGTGGTGCCGCCGTCCCGGGTCTCCAGTAGCAGGCTGTAGGCACCCACCGCGAATCCGTGCTCCGCATCGAGGAAGAGAACATCGAGCAGGGGCACGCCGCTCTGCGGATCTTCGGAAGCCGCATTCCAGGCGTCCACGCGTTGCCGTTCCCAAGTGGCACCCGCATCGCCCGAATGCAGGATCACGCCGTCGTGTCCTACAGCCCACACATCCTGCTCCACCGCAAACGCGGCCGTCAGCGTTGCCCGGGTCGGAACGTGCTCGACCTGCTGCCACGCGTCACCGGCACCGCTCACGATCATGCCGCGCTCGCCGACCGCGATGATCTTGTCGCCGATGCGCACGCTGTCCAGCAACACTGCCTTTGCAGCCAGGCGCGCCGGCTCGCTTTCGGCCACGCTGGAATCGGTCGTTGCAGTCGTCACTACCGAGGCAGTAGTTGGTGCGGCGCTCGCCGGCGGGGCGGCGGCCTCGGCGGGCGGCGCCTCCGCTTCGACCTGCTCCGCCGCTGGCGCGGCGGTGCCCGCTTCCCCCGTGGACTGCGCCGCAGCGGCGGTGGCCAGCGCCATCAACACCACCGCGACCGGCAGGTTCAACAGTCGGCTCTGCCGCATCGCTTACTCCAACGTCGTCGGCCAGCGTGGATTCAAATCGCGCCCTCGCCAGAGCAGCAATCGCGGCGCCCGGAAACGGGCGCCGCGATCAGGATTGCGTCAGCGCACGCCCTTGGTCCGCAGCGCCTGCGGCGAGTAATTCGCCGGGGTGCTGAGGTGGCCGAAGTCGCGGGGCTTGTCTTCGTTGTCGAGCAACTGCGAAATGTAGCGACCTGACTTGACGTCGTGGTGCGTCTCGAGCGCGGTCCAGACGGTCGGCACTTCGTAGTAATTGATCGGCGCCGCTTCCGAATAGCGCCACATCGCACCCTGGCTGTCGTAATGGTCGATCTGCACGATCTGCCAGCTGTCCTCATCGAGGAAGAAGGTGCGCCGTTTGTTGATGTGGCGCTTGCCCGGCTTGAGCGTCGCTTCGACCACCCACACGCGGTGCAGCTCGTAGCGCAGCTTGTCCGGATTGATGTGTCCCGGGCGAACCAGGTCCGCGACCTTCGTTCCGCGCGCCTTGGTCCGGTAGGAGTTGTACGGGATGTACATCTCCTTCTTGCCGACCAGCTTCCAGTTGAAGCGGTCCATCGCGCCATTGAACATGTCGGTCATGTCGTTGGTGCGCAGCCCGTCCGACGCGGTGCCCGGATTGTCATAGGCGACGTTCGGTGCACGACGGACACGGCGCTGGCCGGGGTTGTAGACCCACGCCTGGCGCGGTGCGGCCTTGGCGTTCAAGGTCTCGTGCACCAGCAGCACCTGTCCGGCAAGGCGCGCCGGCGACAGCACTTCCTGCTTGAAGTACAGGAGGATGTTGTTGATGTTCTCGGTGGTGTTGCCCTGCTTGTAATACAAGCCGAGCACTTCTTCCCGCAGCCGCACCAGGTTGAATGCGCCGCCGGCGGTCACCGGCGCCTGGTTCGAGTAGCTGACGACCGAAACGCCCTTGTACTTGAGCTTGTGGTTCCAGATCGCCTCGTAGGCGTCGTTGATGACGGGAAACGGGACGCCCTCGGCACAACCCTGGACACCGTCGCCGTCGGCCACGAGCTTGCAACGTGTCGCGTTGCGTGCGGTGTACTCGTAGGTGCGCGCCGGGAACGACGCCGAACGGCGCGTCGGATAGACGTTCATCTTGAAGGTACGGAAGCGTCCAAACATCGCCTGCACGCCCGGCGACAACCGGTCGGCGTGCTGCTTGTAGTTGGCCGGCGTGATCGTCAGCAGCGGCTTGTCGGCGGCGAACGGATCGATGTGGAAGGTGCCGCTCCGGTAGCCTGCGGGCGGTTTGGTGATGCCGCCTTCCCACGCGGGAATGGAGCCGGCGGCATTGCCCGGCTTCTCGCCCCCGACCGGGGTCAGCGTCTTGCCGAGCGCGGCGGCCTTGTCGGCGCTGGTCGCGGCGAATGCGAAGGTCGAACCCAGGGCCAGCGCTGCGGCCAACAGTGTGCGCGTCATCGAAGCCATCGTTGTGTTCCTCGGTCGGCTGCGTTCAGAACGAATAGCGCAGCGTGAATGCCGCGAAATCGCGATCGTGGATCTGGTTCAACACGGCGTCGCCAGGCTGGTCCCGGTCGGTCGCGCCGAAGAAGCGGGTGTAGCTGAGGTCAGCAGCCCAGGCGTTGAGGTAAGTGCCTTCGACGCCGAGCGTGAGCGACTTGCGGTCCTCGAGGAAGTTGCCACCCGGCCCCGGGGTGATGCCGTTGACATCGTGGTTGAAGGCAAAACGCGGCGACAGGTTGATGGCGCTGCCGAACGCACTGTTGAAGTCGCCGCGCACCGCCAGTCGATAGCCCCACGAATAGCGCGTCGGAAAACCGTTGGTCTGGGTGATCGGGTTGCGCGCGAAGCCACCGAGGACGTCGCCGCCACCGCCCGTGTCGGTGCCGTCACCCTGCAGGCGCAGGACGTTCTTGGACGGCAGGTCTTCGACATAGGTACCGCCGAATTCAGCGACCGCCGCGATCTGGTCGGCGCCGAGCACCTCGGCGAACAGTTTGGTGGCGGTCAACTGCCACTGTGCCACGTGGAAACGATCCCATCCGCGGATTTCCTGGCCCGGTCCGAACTGACCGAGCTGGCTCGAGAAGCGCAACGAAGGTGCCGGCAGCAGCGGATTGAGCGGCGACAGCGCGGCGAACAGCAGTTCCACGTCGTCGATCTGCAGCGGCGCATTCGGGCGATAGGAAATCTCGCCCTGCAGCGCCACGCCGATACTGCTGATCGTGTTGTTGAAGCTCACGCCGAAGAGGTCGATGTCTTCCGGATACTCGACGAAATAACGGCCAGAGGTCGCGGAAGAATTGGTGATCGAGATGCCGCTGATGAGCGGCAGGCGGCTGTGGTAATTGAGGTAGAAGAACGCGAACTCGGTGTCGTTGAGGCCCGGCGCGAAGATGCGCAAAGCGCCGCCGTACTGGCCGCTGTCGCTCGGGTAGCGGTCGGGCGCGCGCGCGACGGCCGCGGAGCAGCCGGTGCGGACGATGGGGGTGGGCAGCCCGGTGTCGCCGGCGCCATTCTGGAAACAGGTGTTGTAGAAGAGCTCCGGGTTGTTGACCGGCTGCGGCACCAGGCCGAAGCCCAGCATCACGTACGTGCCGCCGAGCGTGGCGAAATCGTTGTTGCTGAAGTACGTGCCGGAGGGCTCGGGTTCGGTCTGCTCGAATTCAAACATGTACAGCGCTTCCACCGACACGTTCTCATCGAGGTTCCACGAACCCCAGAGCATGTTGACCGGGAGGAAAGCTTCCTTGAGCTCCGAGCCGGCCACGCGCAGCTTCGACACGTCGATCGGATTGATGACGTTGATGCCGTTCTGGATGAAGGTGCTCTCGCCCCAGCTCACCACCTGGTGGCCGAGGCGCAGCGAACCGTCGCGCCCGAAGAGATTGAAGTTGTGGAACACGAACGCGTCGAGCAGCTTCAGGTCTTCGCCGACCTTTTCCTTCGCAAGCTCGGTGAGATCGTCGCGATCAGCATTCTCGAAATCGTAGAAATAACTGCCACGCAGGAATGCGCCCCAATTCTCGCCCCAGTTGAGGTTGAGCTCGCTGGTGACCTTGAAGGCGTTGGAGAAAATGTCCCCGTCTTCATACTTGCGATTGCCGTCGTCGGAGTTGACCGAGAAACGACCCGGCAGCAGGCGCTGCTGCGCATTCGGCAGCTGGAACGCGGTGGGCAGCAGGTTGCCCTTGCCGATCAGGTTCTCGTCGATTTCCTGCACCCGCACCTGCACGCCGTAGGAAACGGTCGTGTCGAAGGTGCCGGTGAGGTTCTCGCCCCAGGTGAACTCGATGGCGAATGCCTGACCGCTCAGCCCCAGGGCGATCGCGGCCACCAGTGCCGGTCGGCGCAGCGAAGGCTTGCGACGACTGCTGAAGTTGTTGCGGCTCATGTTGGTCCCCTGTTCCCTGATCACTGTGTGCGGATGACGGACGTGTTGGTGACCTGCACCAGCGTGCCGTTGGACACGGTCATGCTGGCCATCTGGCCCTGCATTTCCGTGGTCACGTCGAGGAAACCGGTCGCGCTCGCCGGCGGATGAATGGCGCTGCGTGCCGGGCTGAGCAGCGAGCCGTGCTCACCCTTGATGAAGCGCACCGCACCACGGATACCGGCGGCGTTTTGCGTGGTCGCGACGATGGTTGCGAGACCCAGCGTGCGAATCAGCGGCTCGGTGCCCGAAAGCGGCGCGCCGGCCACGGCGTTTGGAATGACCTGGTCCGGCAGGTTCACGATGCCGCCCGACAGTGGCGCCCCGCCGACCACTTCGTGCAGCAGGATGCGTTCGGCGCCTGCGAGCAATGCAAAGTTGATCGGATCGGCCGAATCGATGACGGTCTGTGCCACCACCATGAAACGGTCGAAGTTTGGCGTGTTCGGCTGCAGGCCTGCGGCGGCGGCGAGACCGGCGCGGATGCGCGGTCCAAACGTGGCCGAACCGTCCAGCAGACGTGCAATGCCGCCACCCGGAACGCTCAAAGTGCTGGTGTTGACGGTCGGATCGAGCGTGACGAAGTTGAGACCGACGATCGAGCCAAGGGACTGGCCCACGAACTCGATGCGCGCCGCGTCGAGATCGCCGCCGTCCACGCCATCGAAATTAACCGATGCGATGGACTTCGACAGCGTAAACAGGTCCGACACCGACTGGCGCAGGTTGTCACGCGATGTCAGCAAGCTGCCAAGGTTGATGAAGTGCGTGCCGGAGGCATCGATGACGCCATCCGGGCCGGCCGCACCCGTCGTATCGTTGACCAGATCGACGTCGAAAGTGCGCTCGTTCGAGATGGCTCCGAACGGCGTGTTCTCGATATTGAACGGGTTGGCGCGCGGCAGTCCGTGCAGCGGCTGGTCGATGCTGATGACTGCGAATCCCTGCCCTGCAAGCGTGGCGGAGATTGCCAGCGCGTCGGTGCGATTGCGCGTGATGCCATGCTGGAAGATGACAATCGGCCAGCCGGCAGCGGGGCGCGTGCGACCCGATGCCGCGTTCGGTACCGTCAGGATCAACGGAATCGTCTGCGTGCTCTGGCGCACCGGCAGCGGATTGGCGAACGTCAGGTTGGTCGAGGTCGGATCGAGCCCGAAGGTGTTGAACGGCGCGACGTACGCGCCGGGCGCCGCGCGCCAAAACGTCGACAGGATGACCTGCGGCGTGGTTGGAGTTGGCGCGCCCAGGTAATACGGCACGTCCAGCGTGCCGATGTAGATGTCCGCCACCGGAGGCAGGCCCGCAGCCGCACTGGTGAGGCCGGTTGCGGCCGTGCGCACCGTGCCGGGCTGGTTCTGCGCGCGCACGGCGCTCAGCACCGGGCTGATGCTCTGCGTGGTGAACACCCAGCTCAGCACCACGTCAGCGCGCGGCACACCAGCACCGGCAGCGGCTGCGAGTTGCGACTGCGTGAGCAGGCGGATGGGCTCGAGCGCGCAGGCATTGGCGGTCGGGATCAACGGATCGGTGGTGACGCCGTTGACACAGAGCGGAGAGGTGCGCGTCGCCAGGAAGAACGTCGTATCGGGCGTGGCATCGTTGCCGAGCACATCGCGTACATCGTCGGTGACGACCACGAGGTACGACGTCAGCTGCTTGAGTGGAGTGAGCGGAAGAATGGCCACGGTGCGCTGCAGAGGGTCGCTCGGCGCAAGTGCGAGTGCGTATTCGGATGCGGCAAGCTGGCGCACCACGCGGGTGACGCCGCCGCCGGGGCCGCTGAGCGCGACCTCGAAAATGCGCACGCTGGTCGAATTGAGAGTAGTTGCGTTCGGGGTGGCTGAAGTCTGGAAACTCAGCGGCGCCACCGTCGAGAATCCGTCGAGCGCGTTGAGCGCTACCGTCGGATCGCTAATGTTGGCGGGATTTACCACTGGCGCGTTGATCGTGAGGTCGCGCGTGCCGGCCAGCAGCAGATTATTGGGGAACGGTATGGTCGATGTGGCCGGATCGAAGCGCGCGGTGATCACGGCCGTAATCGCCGAGCCGCTATCGTTGCTAGGGACCGGTGTCGGCACCGCACGCGGGCTGTCGCCACCGCTGCTGCAACCTGCGATCAGCGCTGCGCAGATTGCGGCAGCGAAAAGATTGCGAACGTACATGTGTGCGGTTCTCTCGGGACGTACTGCGTCGTATTGAGGTCGGTATCATAGGCAGACGCGTCACGCACCCGCAACATATTGGTGCTTCTTAAAATCTTGTGAGGAAAGCGTTGCGGGTG